>JBHJNW010000078.1:0-13471 GCA_050330395.1 Pleurocapsa sp. | reverse complement strand
ACCCGTTTGCGTAAATCTATACTGTAGGTCATCAGATTCTCATCTTGTTTAGGCTAGCTTAGAATTATTTTATATGTTTTCTATATTTCATGTGTTTCCTATTTGGAATGACTATAGCTGTGTTGACGCAAGTATTGCATTAGTTGATTATAAAGAGGTGGGTGTTGAGTCATGATTTTTCACTGGTTTTTCGCAACTTCAGTGTCTCATGCTTACTGCCCACTTTTTTACGACAATTCTACTTTTCATCCATTTGTGTCCATCAGCCAGATTTATGCGTTCTAATGCTTCATGGGAGAGCGATCGCGCCAATCTTTCTTCTAAGTCAGAAACTATCTGAATAAAATCTTCTGTATGCTTGGCTTCTAAAGGAATAATTTCACTTAAACTCATAGATTTAAACTCCGATTCAGCAATGCTTCAATTTTTTATTTGAGCTATCAAATACAGTTTTAATACTAAATCCGATTGATAAAGTACTCTTTACTTAAAGTAGCTATAACTGTTCTGACTTGATCCTCATTGGCTTAAGGACAAGTGCGAAGCGGGACGTGGAGCGAAGCGGAGCTAATCCTTTAGGGCTGACTTCTGACTTCTGACTTACCTAATCTAAAAGTGTTCTATCCAAACAGGATTTAGTATAATACCTGGCTCGAATCAATCTATAATAATAAGCCGATCGCAATCGGTTAAAATTCAACCAGAGGTAAGTGACAGTTGATACAGTTTATCCAAATGTAAGCTACCTTTAATTAGCGATTATTCCTGACTACATACAGCAGATATTATTTAATGATTTGGCCGTTTAACAAAACTAAAAAACAAATTGCGCGAATCGAAATTACTGGTGCGATCGCTTCAGAGACTCGTAAACAAGTTTTAAAAGCTTTTAAAACCATTGAAGAAAAAAAGTTTCCCGCCCTATTGTTACGAATAGATTCACCTGGAGGGACGGTAGCAGATTCTCAAGAAATTTTTGCGGCTTTGCAAAGACTACAGTCAGATAAAAATGTGAAGGTAGTTGCCAGCTTTGGTAACATTTCAGCCTCGGGTGGTGTATATATTGGTGTTGGTGCTAAGCACATTGTTTCTAATCCGGGAACGATTACTGGCAGTATTGGTGTGATCTTACGGGGAAATAACTTAGAACGACTATTAGAAAAAGTTGGTGTTTCTTTTAAAGTAGTTAAGTCTGGACCTTATAAGGATATTTTGGCGTTTGATCGCGAGTTAACTAAGGAAGAAGAGCGTATCTTACAACAGTTAATTGATGTTAGCTATGGTCAATTTGTCGCTACCGTGGCAAAAGGTCGGGGATTGGACGAAGATACGGTTAAAACCTTCGCTGATGGTCGAGTATTTACCGGCGAACAGGCTCTAGAATTAGGTTTAGTTGATCGCTTAGGTACAGAGGAAGATGCTCGCCGTTGGGCAGCTGAACTAGCAGGATTAGACCCTGACAAAGCCGAATATTTTAATATTGAAGAACCTAAACCATGGCTCAACCGATTGATTCCTGGTCGGAGTCAAGGCAAAAGTGGTATTGGTTTGGCAATTGATTCAGTACAGTTCGAGTTGGCGACTAGTGGTTTGCCATTATGGTTATATCGTCCCTAAGAAAATTAGCAAGTATTGATAATATAATTGTCTTTCAAAATTTACTCGCCAATTTTAAGTTAAAACAGTTATTAATTGTTGATTGAGCATAATTGTGATGTTGAATCAAAAAACAGAAAACCTCAATTGAAGGGAAATTAAGGGAGAAGAAACGGTGGAGTCGAAAGTAAGAGGCATTCGGGGAGCAACGACGGTGACTGAAAATACGAAGACCGCTATGGCGATCGCTGTCAATGAATTATTAGATGAAATCGAGACTTGCAATTTATTCCAGCCTGATGATCTAGTTTGTGTATTTTTTACCGTCACTGCCGATCTCGATGCTATGTTCCCTGCTGCTGCTGCCAGAAAACGCCCTGGTTGGAATCAGGTTCCTTTAATTGACCTACAGCAAATGGACGTTAAAGAAAGCTTGCCACGCTGCATTAGAATTTTAGTTCAGGTTAATACTTTGCTGCCACAATCGGCAATGGTTCATCGTTATTTACATCAGGCACAGTCACTCCGCCCCGACTTGGATATTCAAATGTCTAGTCAACGCCTAGTCTGAATTAGCAAGCTTCCTCTCTAAGCACCAAAAAATCTAGAGCCTTTCACGATTGGTCAAATTAAATCAATTCCATCCCTATGTTAATCGGATCGAATCCTGGGTCGAAACAAGTTTGGCAATCATAAGAAGCACCTGTTAAATTCGCTCCCTGTAGTTTAGTCTTGCGTAAATCTGCTCCTGCAAAACAAACATTAACTAAATAACCGTGTCTTAAGTCAGCTTCTCTCAGATTGGCTTGTCGAAAGTTAGATCCTTCTAAATGAGCATCGGTTAGATTCACTTGATTTAAGCAGGCACATTCAAAATCTACCTCCTTTAAAATTGCCTTTTCTAAATTAGCTCCCGTCAAATTAACTAGCCTTAAAGATGAATTGCTTAAATTAGCCTGCTTTAATTCCGCCCTAGTCAAATTAGAACTATCCAAATTAACTCCTTTAAGAGTTACATGATTGAGTTTAATTCTTTTGAGCTGAGATCTTTGAAAATCAGTTTTGCCTCGAATATAATTTTGCAAGATTTTATAGGGAGTGGCAAAAGAAACTAGATCTGAAGATTTTTGCCCCTTGCTAGGAACAAGCAAATTTTTGACAAAAAAGTCAACGGTTTGCTGCTCAATCAAGCCTTGTTGGACAGCTATATGGTGAAATCTAGCTTTTTGTGAGCCATTGTTGCGCTGCTCTAAAATAAGCTTAATTTGATTTTCATTAAGTAATGCAGCTTGTCGAAAATAATACACTAACGGTTGCTTTGGCTCTTGCTGTAACAGTTTGTCCCATTGCTCTACAAAAAAATCGGCAGTTTCTTGTTTCAACCAACCTCGTAAAGCGAAAATTTCACCAATTTTCATCTGGGGAATTTCTACTTGCTCTTGTAAAGCAATTTCGATTTGTTTAGCTGAAATCAAACCAGCTTCGTTTAAAAGCTGACCGAGAGGCTTTTTGTCACTAGGTTCTGATGCCAGGGAATTATAGGCTGAAGAGGGTTTCACCATTACCTAAAAATGTCGCTCGAAGATTCAAATAATTGCGATCACACTATCAAAAGTGATGAATTACACGCTACGTGTCTAAATTTTAGTCTAAGCTCAAAAAACCAAGCAACAGTAAATACACTACACCTTAAGGGGAAATTTTGAAGCGGACAAAAGCTCATCTGGTTGCATTTTCAACCCAGCCATTTGTGATCATCAATGAGAATTGAAGGTGATCACTAGAAGCCTAAGAAACATAATCGGCAATTGTGCTTGAAGAATTTGCACTTTTATTTTGCCAAAGTTGAAAATCAGAATTTTGAGAATTTTCATTCTGAAGATGATTTAAAGTTTCAACAAAATCTTTGATTCCTTGAAACTTTCGGTACACAGAAGCAAAACGGATATATGCCACTTCATTTTCATAACGCAGATTTTGTAAAACTAATTCTCCAATATCACTACTGCTGAACTCATTGCCTGAATTTTGCTGCAAATTAGCTTCAATACTGTCAACAATAGCTTCCGCTTTTTGATAGGACATTTGAGTTTTTTCGCCAGCTCGTAATATTCCTCGCAGCAACTTGGCGCGATCAAAAGATTCTCGACTGCTATCCCTTTTAATTACTGTAATGGGAACTAACTCAATACGCTCGTAAGTTGTAAAGCGTTGTTTGCAATTTAGACATTCTCGTCGGCGTCGAATACTTTGACCGCTTTCTGTAGAACGAGATTCTAATACTCTGCTTTCCGTATGTTGGCAATTGGGACAGTGCATTAATTTTCAAAAGATGCTTAATTATATTTGCCGTAAATTGTTTATATAAACAACAAATCTGAGCCATTTACTTCATCATAGTCCGTTATGCAACGGACAATAACTAAAAAAGACTCAGAAATGAAGACTTCTTAAAAATACTTAATACTTAACTTGTACTGACTTAAATTATTTTTCAATACGGGGTGGCTCACGAAAAGCGATCGCAAAAAAGAGAACTGAAATTGCCATAGCCAAAACCAAAATGTATGCAACAGCTTCCATAATTAAATTCCTAAAGTATCTTTACTAATATTTTACCAATAAAACAACTGAAGTTGAGTTAGTTTTTAATCAATTGATTGGATTGAAGTTGGGAAGACAGCACAATTGAGTATTGCCTCCCCAACAATGATAGATTCTCCAAAAGCGAACTGTTATGCTTCTTTGGCAGCGCGAGTAGATTTATCACCCACTTTTTGGTAGAATCCCCATTCGACCTGTTCTTCTTCTAGATCAGGGTCAACGCCGGCGAATACGTCTCGGTATAATGTACGAGAACCATGCCAAATATGACCAAAGAAGAAAAATAGAGCAAAGACGGCATGACCAAAGGTGAACCAACCGCGGGGGCTAGTACGGAATACACCATCGGAGTCTAAAGTCTCGGTATCAAAGTCAAAGGCTTCTCCCAGCTGAGCTTTACGCGCATACTTCTTGACGGTAGATGGATTATCAAAAGTTTGACCATCTAATGCACCACCGTAAAAGGAAACGCTAACGCCACTTTGCTCGACGCTAAGCTTAGACTCTGCACGACGGAAAGGAATATCTGCTCTAACTACACCATCAGCATCGGTTAAAATAACTGGAAATGTTTCAAAGAAATTAGGCATACGACGAACTTCCAATTCACGTCCTTCAGCATCAGTAAATACTGCATGTCCTAGCCATTCTTGAGCAATACCATCGCCACTGTCCATCGAACCCGTACGGAACAAACCACCTTTAGCTGGGCTGTTACCTACATAGTCATAAAATGCTAGTTTTTCGGGAATTGTTGACCATGCTTCAGAACGAGTCAAGCCATCGTCCATGGCAGTTTCAACTCGACGCTGTATCTCTTGCTTGAAGTAGCCTTGGTCCCATTGATAACGAGTAGGACCAAACAATTCAATAGGAGTGGTAGCGTTACCATACCACATGGTTCCTGTAACTACGAAAGCTGCAAAAAATACTGCTGCAATACTACTAGAAAGAACTGTTTCAATATTCCCCATTCTGAGGGCTTTGTAAAGTCTCTCAGGCGGACGAACACTAAGGTGAAACAACCCTGCAATAATGCCGACAACACCAGCGGCGATGTGGTGAGCCACAACCCCACCAGGATTGAAAGGATTAAACCCAGCAGGACCCCATTCTGGGGCTACTCCCTGGACGTGACCAGACAAGCCAAAGCCATCTGAAACCCACATTCCTGGACCCCATAAACCAGTAAGGTGAAATGCGCCAAAACCAAAACAAAGTAGACCAGATAAAAATAAATGAATACCAAACATTTTTGGTAAATCTAAAGCTGGCTGACCAGTACGGGGATCGATGAATAATTCTAAATCCCAATATACCCAGTGCCATACTGCTGCGAGAAACAGTAAACCAGAAAGAATGATGTGCGCGATCGCTACACCTTCAAACGACCAAAATCCAGCGCTGGCACCAGTTTCGCCAGTAACACTCCAGCCACCCCAAGATGTGTCTACACCCAAACGAGCCATAAAAGGTAGAACAAACATACCTTGTCGCCACATAGGATTTAGGACAGCATCACTAGGGTCAAAAGTTGCTAGCTCAAATAGAGCCATAGAACCTGCCCAACCTGCAACCAAAGCAGTGTGCATCAAATGGACTGAGATTAGTCTTCCTGGATCGTTCAGGACGACTGTGTGAACTCGATACCAAGGTAGTCCCATAGACTACGCTCCTCCTATCAATTAAATAATTTGTTTAGTATGACCAGATAACACTGGCTAACTCCAACGTTACTATTAAAATAATAATGCCAAAGCTGACTGTTATTTTGTCATCTGTATTTATGCCGTAAGCCTTATCGTTACCAAGAAAATTCTGGTATAGCCGACAAAAAAATGGGCTTATTCAAGGATGACTTGAAATTACTATTATTTAAAGAAGTGTAACTATTGTTAGAACCTATTGCAAGATTTATCGACTATTATCGACAAAAGTTAAGTTATGTAACAAAAATAGTAAGAATCAATCTGCGCTCAGCTTCTCTTATTCTTGGGTAGCGGAATTAAATATTGATTCAGCATGATTTAGCACATCGATCGCCTGTTCAGCAGTAATCAATCGTTTTAGTACTACCTGTCCGATACTAGGTGTAGCTTGAAAATCTCGTTTAGGCTCTACTTCCACCATTAATACGGCATCTTCGACTGCATAAAGCCAAAGAATTTCTTGCTGCTGTAAGACACCACAGTCAAGACGTTTGATTTCAGGCTTGCGTCCCCAACTAAGCTGATCCCATAACCCGCCAAACTCCCAAACTCTGCCATAAGTCCAGCCATCACTCAGAAAAAAATATTTCACTGCGCCAAAAGTTATCTACGTCTAGATTGGAAATTAACTAAAATTTTGCAGGCTATCGGCTATTAACTTCCAACTCTTATTTATTTTTTAGAATAAGTCACAAATCATCATGCTTTAAAAGCTGTAATTGATATTCTTAGATTGGTTTGGCTTTTGGTAGTGAAGATTATGATAGCTTAGTTAGGCGATCGCCAGTACATAATGATAAAATTCATCAAACTTACGATAACCCATCGATTCATAAAGATTTTGACCGATTTTGTTAGTTACTTCTGTAGCGAGGATAATACGAACAGCATTAGTAGACAGTGCATATTCTTTAGCTGCATTCATTAGGGCTTTGGCAACTCCTTGATTCCTTTCTTTTGGCAGTACAAATAAATCATTCCAGAAAAATGTAATGGTTTTTGTTGGGTTAGCCTTGCACTAACCCAACCTGTGTGATTTCTCAAATCAAAAACAATTATTTATACTTTCTCTTCAGGGAAAGTTTCGTTAAATTCTTCAATCAATTCGTCCAATTCTTCCAAGGCTTGGTCTACGTCAATCCTCAAAGTTCCCAAGTTTGGTCTTTCCAAAAGTTCTACCAAAGAATCTCGCTTAGAGTTCATTTGTACGATTTTGGCTTTGATATCTACTTTATCCATTTTATCCATAATTTTATTTAAACCTAGTATCCAATAGCTCTAGAATAAACAATATTAACAAATTTAAACAATCACAATCTTTTATTATGTTGCGTAAAATACCATTAGCGGCTGTAGGCTTAACTGTGGGAGGAATTTTAACTGCTGTGGGATTTTATGCTTATGCCGTAGGGATGAACACCCTGAATTTAGCAGGTTTTTTTTATGGAATACCTCTGCTGTTAGGTGGTTTAGCCCTGAAAGCATCTGAGCTTAAGCCAGTCCCTTACACAGCAGAAACTACTCCAGAAGTAAAAGAATTGCGATCGCAGGCTACCCCAACTCAAGAACAACTGCGTAAAGATGTCACTCGCTTTCGTTACGGACAAGAAGCCCATTTAGATGACTGTTTGGAAAAATTTGGATTAAGCCCCACAGACGAAGAAAGACCAATATTAGTTGGCATTCAAGAACAATCTAGAGACGGTGCGTATACTCTGGTGATGGAATACCATTCACCTTTTTTCTCGTTGACAGATTGGCAAGAAAGACATGAGCAAATTGAAAAGTTTTTTGGTCCAGATATTAAAGCTGAAATTACTCAACCAGAAGAACTTCGCATAAATGTAGCCTTGATTAAATCTGGAAGTTAAACCAAAGATGTTTTGATTTCATTTTTTTTACACAGCATAGCCTTGATCGAGCTGTAGATTACTTTGATGTGCTGCTGCCACTGCTAGTTGATCGCATCGCTCGTTTTCAGGTATCCCAGCATGAGCTTTAACCCATTTAAACTCCACATCATGTATTTGACAAAGAGCGAGTAATTCTTGCCATAGATCAGGGTTTTTCGCCATTTCTTTGGGATTTCTGCGCCAACCATTTTTTTGCCATTTTTTTGCCCAACCTTTAACCACGGCATCAACAATATATCTAGAATCACTATGCAACTTGACTTTGGAATTAGGTTTAAGCGACTTTAAAGCGGCGATCGCGCCCATCATTTCCATACGATTGTTGGTAGTAAGTTTATAGCCAGCAGAAATTTCCTCACGGCGATCGCCATTAATAATGACCGCGCCATATCCCCCCGCACCAGGATTTCCTGTGCAAGCACCATCGGTGTAGATAATGATGGTGTCTACGGAAAATGATTTTGGTTTAATCGTTAGCTCTAGTTTAGAAGATGCTGCTTTGGGTTTGAGAGTTTGCACATAGCTTAATAATTCAGGCAACAATGATTCAGGTAGAGATTCAACTTCCGTCATAATTCTATTTTTATAATCCATTGTTAACCTCAACCGAGTAATTTTACGCTTACTTATAATAATCCATTTAAACTTTGATTTTGGAAAGGTTGACACAAGCGATCGCTTGATCCAGAAAACATTAATAAGCGATGTTAAAACAATTAAAACAACTACGAAACTGATTGCAGCAAAGAATAAACTCAATAGTAGAAATCTATTTAATTAACAATTTAGTATGCCGATAGTAGATGTTCGTGGAGTAAATCACTATTACGAGTGGATCACTCACTCAGAAAACTCTTCTAAGCCAGTGATGGTTTTTGTTCATGGTTGGGGAGGATCCAGAAGATACTGGCAGAGTACCGCGATCGCTCTTGCTAATAATTTTAATTGTCTACTTTACGATTTGCGTGGCTTTGGTCGTTCTACCTTGTCGATCAATACGCCAGATTTGGGATACGCCATGGAGGATTACGCAGACGATTTAGCTGCTTTATTAGATGCCCTAAATCTTAAGCAAGTTTATCTTAATGCTCATTCAATGGGAGCTTCAATTGCCACCTTTTTTCTTAACCGCTACCCAGAAAGAGTACAGCAGGCGATTCTCACCTGTAACGGCATTTTTGAATACGATGCCAGAGCCTTTGCCGCCTTTCATAAGTTTGGTGGTTATGTAGTCAAATTTCGCTACAACTGGTTTTTAAAATTTCCGTTTGCCGACAGAATGTTTATGGCACGGTTTTTACACCGTCCAATTAATAAAAGCGATCGCCTAGCTTTCTTGGAAGATTTTTTATTAGCTGACTACCAGGCTGCGGTAGGAACAATCTATACTTCAGTCAGTAAACAAGCAGTAGAAACTATGCCCAAGGAGTTTGCCAAGTTAACTGTGCCTACTCTGATGGTGTCAGGAGAAAAAGATATAATTATTCCGGCGATCATGGGTAGGCAGGCAGCAGCCTTAAACGATAAAATTCAATATGTAGAGCTGGCTAGAACCTCTCACTTTCCTATGTTAGAAGACCAACCAGCTTATTTAAATGCAATCAGGGAATTTTTACAGGTTGGTAGTGCAGTCGTCTAATTTACTAGAAATACATGACAGAGAATAATAATCTTGTTAGTACGTCAGATTCACTTGCAGATCAAGCATTAATTCAAAAACTAGAGTTAGCGATCGCCAGTTTACTTTGGCCTAGTGAAGCAGAATATCCTTTTCAGGTTTATTATTGGCAAGATGCAGCAAAGTTTAATCAAAACGCTTTATTGCAGCATCATAATCATTCTCCCGAATTAAAAATAGCGATTCAAGAATTTCCGTCTTTTTTTGCCTCGGTTACTGAAGAACAAACATGGCACAACGAAGAGGAAAAAGCCGAAATCAAACGCTACCAGACTTTAGTAGATTTAATGACCAAAAATTTAACAGATATCCGCGTTTATTTATTAGGAGAAGTAGAAATTGATGTTTATATTTTGGGAGAAACTCCACACAAGGCGATCGCTGGTTTAACTACTAAAATAGTGGCAACCTAAAACACACTCTGCCACTAGCGATTTTTATCTAAGAAGACCTAACTGTGGCAAACCATTCTTTGATTCCTGCTGCTAAAGTCTTTGCTAGCTTCTGTTGTTCTTGTTCATTAGTAATCCATTCAAACTCCTCAGGATTAATCATGAAACCCAACTCTAATAAAATAGACGGTGCAGTATGAGGGCGAGTTAAAGCTAAATTATTCCAAAAAGTACCTGCGTCAGGACGATTTAATTCTGCCACTAAATATTTGTGCAAAAACATTGCAGGTGCATGAGCCTGAGTGCTATACCAAAAAGTACTTATTCCCTTGGTGTTTTCAGCATCTCCACTATCTGGTAAAGCATTATAGTGAATCGAAATAGCTAAATCGGGTTCAATCTTGTCGATCATCGTCACTCTTTCTTCGAGAGATACATCTACATCTTCTTCTCTAGTTAAATAGACCTTTGCCCCTAATTCGGTTAATTCTGCTTTGACTAATTTCGAGATCAGTAAATTAATATCTTTTTCAGGATACCCCGTAGGTCCTTTTGAGCCTGATTCTTGACCCCCATGTCCAGGATCTAACAGTATTTTGATATTACTCAAAGGTCGCTGTTGATCAACAATCAAATCATCTTCTAAAGCGGCATTGCCAAGCGACCAACCATCAGGAGGATGGCGCAGAGAAAAAACTAAATCATTATTTTCATAACGCAAATTGTAACCCCACTGTTGTTGATGATGAAGTTTAAAAGTATAGTCAATTTGGGTTGGTGACACTTGTTGCCAATCAAGACGTTTAATCATGGGATCGGCATCAAGGCGAATAGTATCAGTTTGAGCCGTGGTGTTGTACAGAGTTAGAGTAATGCTATCCTCTGTTTGCTTTACTTCCACAGGTACAGGCATCTGTAGAGGAAAAATAATCTCTGTAGCCGATTGTCTTTGTCTAGAAACAATTCCCCGAATTATAGATTGAGGCGGAATATTGCCGAGCAAAGGTTTGGTTTCTTCGGCTTTTATCCATGCACCGTAATCAAGTCTCAACCATTCACCCTCTTTGCCTGTAACTCTGGCTTTTGTACCTTTGGGTAGAGGAGTCAAACGAGAATGATCAGAACTTGCTCCCGTCCTCGCTACCCCAGCATCAGCAATAACTTCCACCACTTGAATATCTTTAGGAGAGAGAATTTGAATCTCTCCCTTACCTAATTTATTGATGGTCTGGTTATCCTGCTCTAGTTCAAAAATAGGCTTGCCATATTTACGAGGCAGTTCTAGTGTAGTGCATCCTTGGTATTGACCTTTACTGATTTTGCGATCGCTATCAGCTTCTGCTGTTAGCACCGCCGAATTGGGAGGTAGTTCAACAGATTCTATTAAAGGCAAAAGTAAAATTTCATTTTTACCTATCCGCGCCGAAACTTTAGCATTTGGAGGGGCGATCGCGCCAAAACAGATTGGTTCGTTCGGTAAACGAGCAATATCTACGGCTGGGGTTAAAGAGCCTGGCGCAAAAACCAGTTGGTTAGGAACTTGTGGCTGATTGACAATGCGAGTAACCTTAACTTCTCTGAATTCATCTTGGTGACGGATGACAAAAATATTTTCTCCCATTTTTAAAGGAAGACTAGGAGCAAAATGTCCAGAAGGGCTGCGATTTTCTATCGGTTTGCCGTTAATTAAAACTGGTTCTTGCGGCGATGCCGTACCAATAAAAAAAATTTTCTCGGCGACAGTTTGATGTTCTGGGGGTGGATAAACAATTGATAAAGGCGACTGCGCTTGTGCAGATAAAGAAGTTGCCATCATCTCACCTACCAACAGAATACTAGCTAAAACTACCAGACCGAGAAATTGTTTCATTTGTTCACTTAAAAATCAGATTATTTCCATCCTGAGCGATCCATAATTTTAACCGCCTCAGCATTATTTTTTCCATAGGCAGAAACGTTGATAGTATTGTCTTCAAATTCGCCAAAACTTTCTACCATAGGGTTTAAAGCTGCGCCTTCAACCACGGGATATTCGTTATTTCCTATTTTGCTATTTATTCTTAATAAGTTGTTTAGGCATTTTGATAGCCAGTCAAAATTGAATGATTTTGACTGGCTATCAGACAAGAACTAGGAGAGATGATTAAGTTACCAGAATTAGAAGGTTTTTTGAACTGACTTTTGCAAAGGAAAACCTAAACTTTCTCTCTGTTCTAAATACAGTTGTGCAACTTGTCGAGCCATGTTGCGAATTCTTCCTATATAGCGAGTTCTTTCGGTCACGGCAATTACTCCCCTAGCATCTAACAGATTAAAACTATGAGAACATTTCAGAACATAATCTAAACTGGGAACCACTAAACCACGCTCAATTAGCTGTTTAGCTTCTTGCTCATATAGATTAAATAAATTAAATAACAAATCTGGGTCAGATGCTTCAAAGTTGTATGTACATTGTTCAATTTCAGCCTGTAAGAACATATCTCCGTAGCTGAGACGATCGTTCCATTTAATTTTGATGATTGCATCTACATTTTGTAGATACATAGCCAATCGTTCCAAACCATAAGTAATTTCAATTGAAACTGGACGACAATCAATGCCGCCGCATTGTTGAAAATAAGTGAACTGAGTTACTTCCATACCATCTAGCCAAACTTCCCAACCAGCACCCCAAGCGCCAACTGCAGCATCTTCCCAGTTGTCTTCGACAAAACGAACATCATGATCTGCTGGATTGATACCCAAAGCTTTCAAAGATTCTAAATATATTTCTTGAATATTATCAGGAGAAGGCTTAATCAAGACTTGGTATTGGTAGTAGTGCTGAAAACGATTAGGATTTTCGCCATATCTACCGTCAGTAGGTCTTCTACAAGGTTCGACATAAGCCACAGACCATGGTTCAGGACCTAATGCTCTCAAAAAGGTATTCGGATTTTTTGTTCCTGCACCTTTTTCGGTGTCGTATGGTTGAACGATAATGCAATCGCGATCGCTCCAGAAACTATTTAAAGCAGCGATAACTTGTTGAAAGGATAAAGACATAAAAAACATCTAAATTAAATATCTGTCCAAACACCATACCATGACTAGCTTTGACAAAAAAAAATCTGCCCACGTAAAAATTATTTCGCCAAAAAGGTTGACTTAATCAGGGAGATTGCTTATATTGGTAAATGCGCTCGTTGAGAGGGATAAGCCAACCAACAGCGGTCAGAACCTAGACAATACAATAGTTTGACGGTTTTTTAAACTACAAAGCTTTAAAGCTTTTTGGATAGAAAAAATCAGAAAGATTTGGCAAGGGGAGAAAGTAAGAAATTATAATCGCCCGAAGACAAATCAACAAATAAGAGCGAAAAATCAACTCGATTGAGAACTAACGTTCAACATGGAGAGTTTGATCCTGGCTCAGGATGAACGCTGGCGGTATGCCTAACACATGCAAGTCGAACGGAGTTCTTCGGAACTTAGTGGCGGACGGGTGAGTAACGCGTGAGAATCTGCCTTTTGGATGGGGACAACAGCGAGAAATCGCTGCTAAAACCCAATATGCCAGTTAGCTGGTGAAATATT
>JBHJNW010000077.1:0-28637 GCA_050330395.1 Pleurocapsa sp. | reverse complement strand
CATTGGCGCACAATGGAATTCAGAAAACGTGTCCCAAATATTGAGGCTTCGTTGTGCTTATTTGAATACATCCATCAGTTTGAGTATTTGTGCTTAGTCAAAAAGAGGGATGCTCCCGTCGCTTACGAGCAAATGATTTTAAGTCAAAAACAATTGTGCGAATATTTTGGCTGGGATTATAAAATTCGGCGTTGGTGAATAAAGGTATGATTATAAGGTAATGCGATCGCTAATAAAATAATTAATCATCATCAAATTTTCAGGGAATGTCCTGAATGTAAATCTACTCACATCAATAAAAATGGTCAAAAGAGAGGAAAGCAAAATTACATCTGTGTTAGTTGTCGAAGACAGTTTTTAGACTGCTATCAGCATCAAAAAGGTTATTCCGATAAATTCAAACGAGAATGTTTGACTATGTATGTCAATGGTATGGGTTTTCGAGCTATTGGAAGAGTCAAAGGAATAAATCACGTCACAGTTATCAACTGGGTCAAGCAAGTAGGAGAATTATTGCCCAATGCTTACGATCCAGAAACCATACCTCTAGTAGGGGAATTAGACGAATTAGAAACATTTGTGGGTTCTAAAAAAACAAAATTTGGCTGTGGACAGCGGTAGATCATTTTCAACCAGGTATTTTGGGGTGGGTTTTAGGAGACCATAGTGCTGAAACATTTCAACCGTTATGGAAAATAGTTGAAAAATGGCAATGTTATTTCTATGTCACTGACGGCTGGAAAGTATACCCAGGTTTTATTCCCGATGGCGATCAAATTGTTAGTAAAACTTATATGACCAGAGTTGAGGGAGAAAATACAAGATTGAGACACTATTTAGCTCGATTGCACCGAAAAACTCTCTGTTATTCAAAATCTGTTGAGATGCTTCAGCATTCGATTCGATTGCTTCTTCATTATCTTAGATTTTGGGATGTTCCAGTTCCTTATGTTCAAAAATATATTCCTTTTTAGCGATCGCTTTATAGTTAAATCATACCCTCATTCACCAACGCCTAAAATTCAAAAGATAACTTGCAACCCCTGGAGAACAGAATTAAGATTAGACAAAGAAAGCTTACCAATCTTTTCTTCAGGTAATAAATCACTTTTATCGACAGTTAATATTTGAGATATGTTGACAACGCTAGCTTTGGGTAAATTAGCCTCACCTTGTTTCAAAGCAACATTACCAGGGGCTTTAGCTAGGTCAAGGTTAGTAGTTAAAATACAAATAATTGTTGTCTTAATTCGAGAACGATTAAAAGTATCGTTCTGCACTACAATACAAGGTCTGCGGAATCCAGGTTCGGATTTTTTAGGTTCTGGTAAATTTAGCCAATAGACCTCTCCTTGCCTGACTACCATTCTTCTTGATCCAAAATATTATTGCCAAAGTAATCTTTAGCTGCACTAACAAACTGCAAATCATCACTCTCTTCAGATTGATAGACATCATTTAACTGAGTCAAAATCTCTTCTTGACGCAACTCATTCAAATATTTTTGCAAAGCGATCGCCATCACTCCACTCCGACTGTTGCCCGTCTTTCTGGCTTGTTCGTCTGTTTGCTCTAGCAAAGTTGCATCTAAGCTAATAGTTGTTTTAATTGCACCCATAATAATAGTATGATTAAAAGTAGTATTGTTATTAGTATATAATACAATTAATTCAAAGTTTTAAAAATAGGGAAAGGATTTTTTCGGGGAATAGTATTGATAGTTACAAATATCCCTAGGCGATCGCCTCATAGTATGGGTTAGTTGTCTGAGGTATTGCCCATTAATATGCTGTTGTCTGAACTGGCGCGCGATCGCGAAATCCGTTATTTTCTGATTTCTTTTACCGATCTATTCGGGGTACAGAGAGCTAAACTAGTTCCTGCCCAAAGTATTGATGAGATGGCAGAAAACGGGGCAGGGTTTGCAGGTTTTGCCGCCTGGTTAGATATGACTCCTGCCGATCCTGATATCTTGGCAGTACCCGATCGCGACAGTGTATTTCAACTACCTTGGCAACCAGATGTGGCATGGATGCCAGCCGATCTTTATGGAGTAGACGGTGAACCAATATTACAAACTCCCCGACTTATTTTAAAGGAGATGCTAAAACAGGCGCAAGAACTGGGTTACACTATTATGACAGGAGTTGAATGCGAATATTTTCTCTTATCTGCCGATGCTCACGAAATTTCTGACAATCGCGATCGCGCTGCCAAACCTTGCTACAATCAACAGGCTTTGATGCGTCGTTACGATGTGGTAAGTGAAATCTGCGACGGCATGCTATCTCTTGGCTGGAAACCTTATCAAAACGATCACGAAGATGCCAACGGACAGTTTGAAATGAACTGGGGTTACGGTGATGCCCTCGTTACAGCAGATCGTCATGCCTTTTTTAAGTACATGGTGAAAAGTATTGCCGAACAGCATGGATTTCGCGCTACCTTTATGCCCAAACCGTTTAGCAACCTAACAGGCAACGGTTGTCATACTCATCTTTCTCTTTGGGATAGCGCCAGTAAAACTAATTTATTTCGCGAAACAGACGAGGATTTAGAACTTTCTCCCTTAGCCTATCAATTTATTGGCGGCATTCTTGAATCTGCTTCTGCCTTATGTGCGTTTAGCAATCCTACAGTTAATTCCTATAAGCGGATTAATGCCCCCGTAACCCTCTCTGGTGCAACATGGTCGCCCAATACGATAAGCTATAGTGGCAACAATCGCACCCACATGATTCGTATCCCCGATTTAGATCGCTTTGAACTACGACTTGCAGACGGTGCGGCAAATCCTTATTTACTTCCAGCAGCAATTATTGCCGCTGGTTTAGATGGTATTAAACGTAAAATCGATCCAGGCGATCGCTTCGACAATAACAACTACACCGATCCACTACCACCAGAACAAGTTAAGCGACTTCCCGCCAACTTATTAGATGCCTTGCGTAGCTTGGAAAAAAATCACGTTTTTTCAGCCGCCTTTGGTGAAGATTTTATTGCTTCTTATTTAAAATTAAAATATCAACAGTGGGATGAATACAGCAACCAGATTACTAATTGGGAATTAGATAATACACTTAATTGTTAGTTGTTTCAATTTTGAGCAAGGCGATCTCTTATCTTGCTTAAAAATATTTCATCAGCGATTGTGTGGTTAAATTTGGCATTAATAATCTCGTGACTAAACTTAATATCTCTATGCCAATTCACGCTCTTGATCTTTTTTTATACAATAAAATGTATATATAAGACTATAAGAACTATCAACTTAGATAATAAAAAATTATATTTAAGATGAAAAACACTTTGATAGAAAAACAAGTTATTGAGCGATTACAAGAACTAGAAAAAGATCAACAGCGGCAAGTACTTAATTTTGCTGAGTTTTTAGCTAATCAAAAAACTACTGGTGTTCCAGGTAATAACTTATTAAAACTAATTAAACTTAATAAAAAAACTTAAAAGATAATTACAATCATGGCTATATGTCAGTTATTTAAGCAATACAGGCGACAAATTATTATTCAAATATATTTTTATTTTAACCTCATCATTTTGTGAGTAGATGTTTCTTCAAATACGATAAATCCCAATCTTTTATATAACCTTTCGGCGGGGTTTCCTTTAATCACCTTGAGCCATAATTGTTGATTATTCAGTTGTGATCGCTTGATAATTGAAGTGATCAATCTTGTACCAATACCTTGGTTTTGATAATGACGATCTATTTGAATTTCTGCTAAATAGATTTCGCTAGTAACCACAACTTTTATAAAACCAATTAGAGAATTTTTTAGTTCAATTATTTGATAATCCTGTGAAACAAAAGAATCGCGAAATAAAGTAGGATTCCAAGGGTAAACTTGTTCGACATAACCCTGCATGTTTCCAGCATGAATGTGAGCGAGTAAGTCGAGATCTTTGACTGTAGCTTGGCGAAGAGTATAAATTAACACGAAGTTATAAAATTGTTTGAATCCTTATCCTGTTAAAAAAGACAGGTGGGTAGTATTTTTTCAAGTTCAATACTGTTTAAACCCTGTAATTATCGCTAGAGTTAAGACTTTCGTAGCAAAATACACAGGTTTGTCTGAGACTAAACTTCTAACCTATTGATAACTTAGCCGTGAGATCGACATCAACAATATTGGTGCGATCGCTCCTAGTGACAATCTTGAAGTTAGCCCATGAAAAAACACTACTCCGTTATCGTCGTAGGTGGTGGTCAAGCTGGCCTTTCAATCAGCTATTGTTTGAAAGATAAAGGCATCGATCACATCATCTTAGAAAAGAATCAAATTGGTTATTCTTGGCAAGAAAAACGCTGGGATACCTTTTGTTTGGTAACGCCTAACTGGCAGTGTACTCTTCCTGGTCATCATTATTCAGGTGAAGATCCAGATGGTTTTATGGAAAAGGAGGCGATCGTTGAGTACATCAAAGACTATGCTAGATCTTTTAATCCGCCGATAAAAGAAGGAGTTGAAGTCTTAAGGGTTGTCAAAGACCAATACCAAGGACTATTTGAGTTGACTACCTCATTTGGCAGCTACACAGCAGATCGGGTTGTAATTGCGACTGGAAGCTATCATCAGCCGAAAATACCGAGGATGGCAGAAAGATTTTCTGAAGCTATCTTACAATTACATTCCTCCGAATATAAAAATACTCAGTTGTTACCAGAAGGTGAAGTACTCGTAGTCGGTACTGGTCAATCGGGTTGTCAGATTGCCGAAGATTTGCATTTAGCTGACAAGAAAGTGCATCTCTGCGTTGGTGGCGCGCCTCGTTCGGCGCGAAGATATCGAGGTAAGGATGTGGTTGATTGGTTAGACCAACTGGGATATTACGATTTAACCATTGATAATCATCCCGATCGCGAGAACGTCAGAAATAAAACTAATCATTATGTTACTGGTCGTAATGGAGGTCACGAAATAGATTTAAGAACCTTTGCCCTAGAAGGAATGCAACTGTATGGTTCTTTAAAAGACATCAAAGGAGATAACTTAGAATTTAAACCCAACCTGAAGCAAAATCTCGATCGCGCTGATGAAGTAGCAGCAAGTATCAAACGCACTATTGACGAATATATCGCTAAAAATAAGCTAGCTGCACCTACTGAACCAGTTTATCAACCAGTTTGGCAGCCAAAAACCGAGGTGTTACAACTCGATTATCAAAAAACCAACATTACTTCAGTAATTTGGTGCATCGGCTATCAAACCGACTTTAGCTGGATTGAAGTTCCCGTGTTTGACGGGCTAGGCTACCCTAGTCATGATCGCGGTGTAACTAGTGTTGATGGCTTGTACTTCTTAGGTCTTCCTTGGCTATATACCTGGGGTTCGGGCAGATTTTCGGGAATAGCCAGAGACGCTGAATATCTGTCAGATTATATTGCTGACAGGATGAAATATGCTTATCCAGGTACTTTGCTGGCGGTAAATGCTGCTGCGATCGGATCTTAAATAACTGATAATTGACAATTTGACTTTTTAAAACTAATTAATAGAGGAAGATAAATAATGCCTGAAGTTACCACTCCCGCACATAAAGCTGGTGATTATTTTGTCGATTACGAAGAGAAAGTATTTCCCGATGTTCAAGCCGAACCAGGAGAGAAAGCATTAGTTACTTTTCATACCGTTGCTTTTGAAGGTTCGATTGGCTTGGTTAACTTATTACAGGCTACTCGTTTAATTCGCAAAGGCTTTGAGACTTCCGTATTGCTTTACGGGCCAGGAGTCACCCTAGGAATACAGCGAGGCTTTCCCAAAATTGGTGACGAGTCTTTTCCTGGACATCAGGCGATGAACAACCAGCTAATTAAAATTATGGAAGAAGGTGCAAAAGTCTATGCCTGTCGCTTTGCTTTGCAAGCATTATATGGACATGGTGAACCTTCTCTAATTCCTGGGATAATACCAATCAATCCTTTAGATGTATTGGATATTGTGCTACTGCATCGCAAAGAGGGTGCATTTATTCTCGACACTTGGACGATGTAAAGAAGTCAGAAGTCAGCCCTAAAGGATTAGCTTCGCGTCAAGTCAGAAGTAAACTTTGTCTTTGTGTCCTTATCACTTTGAGTTTATGGACTATTCACTTATTGTTAAAGCTGCTGCGGTACAGATGTCTCCTGTGTTGTATAGCCGTGAAGGAACGACCGAGAAAGTAATCAGCGCGATCGCCGATGCTGCTAAAAAAGGAGTGCAGTTAATTGTTTTTCCAGAAACTTTTATTCCTTATTATCCTTATTTTTCTTTCATTCAGCCACCAGTATTGATGGGAAAAGAACACATGAGGCTATATGAGGAAGCGGTAGAAATTCCTAGTTCGGTTACCGAGGCGGTGAGTAACGCAGCTAAAGCTAACAGCATGGTGGTTGTGCTAGGAGTTAATGAACGGGATGGAGGTTCGCTATACAACACCCAGTTAATCTTTGATGCGGATGGTAGTTTACTACTGAAGCGACGCAAGATTACTCCTACATATCATGAACGAATGGTTTGGGGACAGGGAGACGGTTCAGGATTGCAGGTATTAGATACGGCGGTGGGTAAATTAGGGGCTTTAGCCTGCTGGGAACACTATAACCCTCTGGCTAGATATAGTCTGATGGCGCAACAGGAACAAATACATTGCGCCCAGTTTCCTGGTTCAATGGTAGGGCAAATCTTTGCCGATCAGACAGAAGTGACGATTCGGCATCACGCCTTAGAAGCAGGTTGTTTTGTGGTTAACTCGACTGGCTGGCTATCCTCCGAACAAGTTGCCGAAATTTGCCCCGACGAAAACTTACGACGGGTGTTAACTGGAGGTTGTTACACGGTAATTATCTCCCCCGAAGGTGTTCCCCTTTGCGAACCGATAACCGCAGGAGAAGGAATGGCGATCGCCGATTTGGATTTTTCGCTCATTACTAAACGTAAGCGAATGATGGACTCGGTAGGACATTATTCTCGCCCAGATCTATTGCAGTTGAAAGTGAATCAAGACTCTTATGAGGTTTGGCAACGCCCTAATTCTCAAACCAACCGTGGCGATCAATCAATTAAGACTCCTGATCAAGAATCATCGACAATTTTGTTTAATGAACCAATACAAGGGGATTCTAGTCCTACTTTACCTTTGATAAATCAATGGATAAGCGAAAACTAATTGTAGAATTACAGTCCCAAGGTTTAAAGTTAGCTGATAGTAAGACAGGTGCATTGGGCAGAAAGGGTGGCGCAGGACCATCGGATCACCAAGCCGTAATCATAGACGGCACAACAGTAATGATACCCGTTTATACTAATGCTGCCAATAAGTCTGACTACACCCTAACCGATTTCCATAAACAGTCCGTCAATTATAAAAAATCTTTTGTTTTAGAAAAAGCAGGAGAGGCTATTGCTGCGATCAAATTTCCACAACAGCCAAAATTTTATCACTTGAAAACTACTGAAGGGATTCCTTACAGCCATATAGCCTTACTACATAGCCATAATGTATTAGCAACAACGGTTTTACAAACCTGTATTCGCTATAGTAACCGTAAGACAGCTTGTCAATTTTGCGCTATTGGACAATCTTTGGCAGCGGATAAAACCATCGCGCAAAAAACGCCCGAACAGTTAGCCGAAGTAGCCGAAGCAGCAGTAAGACTAGATGGTATTCAACAGTTGGTAATGACTACAGGCACACCAAACACCACCGATCGAGGTGCAGCCTGTTTAACCGAATGCGCTACCGCGGTAAAAGCTAGAGTCAATTTGCCGATTCAAGCACAGTGCGAACCTCCTGACGATTTTATCTGGTTTAAACGCATGAAAGAGGCGGGTATAGATAGCTTAGGAATGCACTTAGAAGTAATTGAACCTGAAGTGCGCGATCGCATTATGCCAGGAAAAGCGAAAGTCTCCTTAGATTATTACTTCCAAGCGTTTGAAGCAGCAGTTAAAGTCTTTGGTTGGGGACAGGTAAGCACCTATATTTTGGCGGGTTTAGGCGATAGTTTGGCAACGATAATTCATACTTGCGATCGTCTAATCAAAGTAGGTGTTTATCCTTTTGTTGTTCCTTTTGTCCCAATCACAGGTACACCTTTGGTCAATCATCAGCCACCCAGCAGCGAATTTATGTATGCTATCTACGAACAAGTCGGTGCAATGCTAAATAACGCAGCTATGTTTTCTCAAGATATTAAGGCAGGTTGCGCTAAATGTGGGGCTTGTTCGGCATTATCTACCTTTGTAAAATAGGATCTTCTTAAATTCATACCCAATAACCTATCTGTGTTCATCTTCTTGATGCAGTCGCTCATGGGGGAAACCCCCAAGACCGCGCTGCATCGCTGCGTTCATCTGTGGATGATATTTAATTCCATGAATAAACAAACCTATCAATTTAAACTAGCATTGTCTCCCGCCGAATTAGAAGCATATTTCTTACTAAGACAGCAAATATTTTGCCAGGAACAAGGAATCTTTAAAACAAGCGATCGCGATGAACATGACTCCATTGCTTATCCGATTATTGCAGTTAATGACGATGATAAAGTTGTCGGAGTCGTCAGGATCTACGAGACGCAACCAGGACTTTGGTATGGAGGTAGGTTGGGAGTACACCCAGACTATCGACGAGGGGCGCGTATTGGCAAGGGATTAATTAATAAAGCCGTGACAACTGCTAACACCTGGGGCTGCGATCGCTTTTTAGCTACAGTCCAACTATCTAATGTTCGCTTTTTTCGCCGTTTGCACTGGGATTCAATTGAAGAAATGACTATCTGCGATCGACCTCATCATCTAATGGAAGCAAAATTAAATTTTTATCCCGCGACAAATCAATCTCGTCCAGGATTATTAATGCAGCTACAAAAATTATCTGTCAGCTAGTTTTAAGATAAAAAACAACATTGTGATACTTAAAGCGCTTTTTTTAAACAAATAACTATAATTCAAATAACCCCAAGATTATCAACCCGATCGCGGTATTAATATGACTTCGGCATTACTCAGTAGTTTTTTCCAGCTTCAACTTGAAAATGGCGATCGCGAAGAAAGATTCTTAACTTCTGGCGTTACTTGGCAAGCTTATGAATCGCTTTTGACATCATTAGGAAATGGTTCTCGTTATCGCGTGGCTTATCTATCAGAAACTTTAGAAATTATGTCTCCTAGTCGCAGTCATGAATTAGATAAGAAAGCGATCGCCCGACTGTTAGAAGCTTATTTTGAGGAAAAACGTATTCATTTTTGGGGATTGGGTTCAACAACCTTTCGTAGCGAGGTAAAGGGTGCGGGAAAAGAGCCTGATGACTGTTACTGTATTGGCACAGATAAAGATATTCCCGATCTAGCGATCGAAGTGATTTATACAAGTGGTGGCGTTAATATTTTAGAGATTTATCAGCGTTTGGGTGTTGGGGAAGTATGGTTCTGGCAAGACAACAAGCTTGAAATTTACTGTTTGCAAAATGATAGTTATCAACAGCAACTACAAAGTAATCTATTGCCCGATTTGGATTTAGCTTTATTGGCAAAATACGTAACCTTCGGCGATCCTTTAGAAGCAATTATTGAGTGGCGCCAGCAAATTAGTACTAAATAGTATTTTTTGGCAATTTGGATTGCTATTGTCTTCGATAAGCGATCGCCTTTTTGGCTATGTATTTACGATGTAACTATTATGTAATTTCATAACCTATATGCACATTAAGTAAAAATTGCTACAAACTTCCACAAAAAAAAGGGTTCTAATTACTCATGACAAAATATTAATTACATATGATGGTATTTTCCTTCAAATACAAGCTCTTCAAATCAAGGAATTTAAAATAAGCAGCAACAATTATGGCAATTTCTGAAATCACCGCCAAACTATTAGCAGCAAAAAAAGAAAAAGGAATCACCTTTGAAGACTTAGAAAAAGCAGTTGGACTAGATGAAACCTGGATTGCCTCAGTGATCTATCGTCAAGCTAGCGCCAGCATCGAAGAAGCCACCAAAATTGTTACTACCTTGGGTTTACCCGAATCAATGGCTGAACCCCTGACAGTACCACCTCTTAAGGGTTCATTAGAGCCTCAAATTCCGACCGATCCCTTAATCTATCGCTTTTATGAAATTATGCAGGTATATGGAATGCCGATCAAAGCGGTAGTTCACGAGAAATTTGGTGATGGCATCATGAGTGCGATCGACTTTTCGGTAGAAGTTGAAAAGGTGGAAGATCCTAAAGGCGATCGCGTTCAGATAGTTATGTGTGGTAAGTTTTTACCTTATAAGAAATGGTAAAAAAATAACCATATTAAAAAGATCATGGAAACAAAACCGCCGCTGCCACCCTTTACATTAGAAACTGCCAAAGCTAAAGTCAAAGCCGCCGAAGATGGCTGGAATGGGCGTAACCCCGAAAAAGTCGCCCTTGCATATACGGTTGATTCCCAATGGCGCAATCGTGCCGAGTTTATCAAATGATCGTGCAGCATAAATCTTTTGAGCCTGAACAGTTTATGCACCAGCTTTTGCCTTATTTGCTAAGAAGTCTAAAAGCATAGTACTTTAGTAAAAACTTCCAGGAACTAAATGAGTACTAACAAAGCACATCAACGCTGGGGTTATTTATTGCTTATCGCTAGTTTGTCTGCAATCTGCATTGCGACGATATCTCCCTTTGAGTTTGTAATTCCGCCAGAATTTTCGGCACAGTATGTAATTGAGGAATTTAACTTTGGTAGCAGCGTCAAAGATTATTTGCAAAACATTTTGTTGTTTATGCCTTTTGGCATCAGTTTGGCTTTGATTTTTGATCGCCCACAGCGTAAGATTTTCATCATAATAGTATTTGCTGGCTTGAGCGGTGCGGTGGTGTCAACTGTTGTTGAAGTAACTCAGCTTTTCTTACCCATTCGTGTTTCTAACCTTACCGACATTATCCATAACAGCTTAGGAAGTACTCTCGGGAGTATTTTATACCTTTGGCGTAGGGATATTAATCAGCTAGTGAGTGGTATCATCACAGGCGATCGCCGTAAGCTCAGTTTAAAGTCTTTGCTGATCGCCATTTTTAGCTATTGTTCGATAGTTATTCTAGGAGTAGGGGTTTTACTAACTAACGTCAATTTGTCTAATTGGAATGAAGACTTTCCTTTAGTAATTGGCAATGAGGCAACAGGCGATCGCCCATGGAACGGATATATCAATAATTTGTATATTGGCGATCGTAGTTTAAGTAAATTTGAAGTAGAAAAGGCATTTGAGCAAGCCGATACTTTTCTGCCTCAATTACCCAGCTTGGTAACGAGTTTTAATTTTGATAATTTACAAAACTATTATTCTGACAATAGTCGTCATGCTACCAAATTATTGTGGCATTCGCCATCTTTATCTCAAATAAATCAGCAAGATATACCAAGTGATTTAGCTAAAGATCAAGAATCAACTAATAACCTAGGACAAAAAAAATCAGGTGTTTTAATAAATTCAAAACAATGGCTAAAAACCGCTCAACCAGCAACCTTACTTATCAAAAGACTGCAAAAAACTGACGAATTTGCCCTTTTTATGACTATTTCTACTAACGATGTTAATCAGGTTGGACCAGCTAGAATTATCACTTTATCAGATGGAATATATACTCAAAACCTGGTTGTTGCTCAGGAAAAAACAGGCTTGAATTTTCGTTTACGAACTCCAATTACTGGCAGCAATGCTACTCAACCAGAATTGATCATACCGAAAGTTTTTGACACTAATAATCTTCACCAGATTCTCATTACTTTTGCCAATAATCAGCTAAATTTCTATATAGATAATTTTGAGCATGAACAGTACCCTGCCCTAAACGGACGGAGCCTGCTTCGACTTCGTCAATATTCATTTCAATTCACCCCCGCGACTAGCTTTTTAAGTTATTTTCCTTGGGACCAGGAAAACTGGCAAATTAATCTGGCAGAATTTGAAATTATTCGATATCAGCAGCTTTTTTATACGATAATTTTTGTTCCTTTTATTTTATTGGTTAGTATTTTAGTTTATTATCTAACCGCCAATAAATCTGTTTTCAAATAAGATTAGCTAACTAATAATTTGATTATTAGCATTAATTATTATTAAAGCAAGTTTAAGTAGTGTTTAGTTAGTTTACTAAACATGACAAATTTAATTTGACCAACTGAGTATGAATAAAAAATATTTTTCACCAATTAATTTTGAGAAATGCCAGAATAGACAGAGATTAAAATATCATGATTTGAGTTACAGATTACTCCGCCGCGAGACGATGGAGGCTGCTGTGACCGTTGGTCAATAAAACACTAGTGTTTAAGTTTGTTACCAAATAAACTTTATAACAAAAATCAATGATATAAGAATCCCAGTATAATTGTGGTGTGAGTGAGGACTATTAACAATGTTCAGATTATGGGGAAAAATTGCTCAATTCGCCCCTATTTTTGCTATTTATGTACTATTAACATCAAGAATTAATGCAACTGAAATACCAAAAAACCAGGCAATAAATTTCAATAAAGCAGATAAATCCCGCTTAAAAATTGCCGAGAGTCAAGCAAATTTAATCAATAATTTAAGTTTACAATCTAACCAGTTTCAGTTATTAATTACTCAAGTAAATGATATTAAACAACTGAATGATATCAAACCAACCGATTGGTCTTACGAAGCCTTAAAAAATCTAATTGAACGTTATGGTTGCATTGATGGATTTCCTAAACGAACAACGCAACTAGACGCAGAAACACCAGACGTGTCTCGAACCTATCGAGGTCAACAAAGCATTACTCGTGACGAATTTGTGGCTGGACTTAATGCCTGTTTAAACAAAATCGAAAAGACGATCGCACTTTCGCAAGATTTTACTCAAACAGATTTAGACACGCTTTTGCGATTAATGCAGGAGTTTCAAACAGAGTTAGCGATTCTACAGGGTAGGACAGATGGATCTCGGGCAAGAATAGACGATTTGTCGGCAACTCAATTTTCTACTACTACTAAATTAAGAGGAGAAGCTATTGTTGGCTTAGGTAGCATTCTATCTGGCAACAGCGAAAATAATGCTAATAATACTATATTAGGCAGTAGGCTCAGACTAGAATTAGCAACTAGCTTTCAAGGAAACGATCTATTATTCACTAGATTATCCCGCAATGGCTTTCCTGGCTTTGAATCTGAGGTCGGAACTTGGCAAGGCAATCTCGCTTTTGCCGAACCTGATGACGATGATTTTGAATTAACTGCACTACATTATTCCTTTAGTGTTGGCGATCGCCTTGACTTTATTATCGGTGCCGCGGGGATAGATGCTGACGATATTGCCCCGACAATCAATGTTCTTGATGGGGATGGAGGTTCGGGGGCAATTTCAGATTTTGGGACGCGAAACCCTTTGTACTATCCTCCAGGAGATGCTGGATTAGGAATTACCCATCGTCCCGTTGAGCGAATCGAGATTAGTGCTGGCTATTTAGCTTCTCCTGCCAATGAATCAAGTTCGGGAAGTGGTCTATTTAATGGTCCTTATAGCGCGTTAGGACAAATTACCGTTACACCTTTTCCCAGTCTTAATTTGTCGGCTACTTACGTTCATAGCTATAACCAAAGCGACACTGAAACAGGTACAAATCGAGCAAATCTTCGCTCGCTCACTGCCGAGTTATTTGGTCAAGAAGTTCCCACTATCAGCAATTCCTATGGTTTGGAGTTATCTTGGGCAATTAGCGATCGCTTAGTGATTGGTGGATGGGGTAGCTTAAGTAAAGTCAGTAATCTTTCTACCCTTAATCAACAAATCGAGCGGGGGACACAAGACATCTGGAACTGGGCAGCAACCTTAGCCATATCAGATTTAGGCAAAGAAGGTAGTTTGATGGGTATTGTAGTGGGAAGTGAACCCCAGGTGACTAATTCTACTATTGATAATCTGGAAGCAGACAGCGAGCAATCTCTACATCTTGAGGCTTTTTATCAATATCAGGTTAACGACAATATTGCGATTACACCTGGAGTGGTCTGGATTACTAAACCTGACCCTAGTACTACAGATCTCGATGATTTAGTGATTGGGACAATTCGGACTACCTTTAGTTTTTAAAACTGTCATTTGTTGCTAGGTATCAGCATAATTTAATGACCTTGAATTAAAATAGATGATTTAAACTTGGTTATATTTTTATTACTCGTAATCTCAAGTGAATTATCGTAATCCTGCACCAACGGTAGATATTATTATCGAATTGATCGATCGCCCAGGAAGACCAATTGTTTTAATCGAAAGAAAAAATGAACCTTTCGGCTGGGCAATTCCAGGCGGATTTGTGGATTATGGAGAGTCGATTGAAACCGCAGCAATTCGAGAAGCAAAAGAAGAAGTAAGCCTAAAAGTAGAACTAGTCGAGCAATTTTATGTTTATTCAGATCCGCAGCGAGATCCACGTCAACATACTCTGGCGATCGCTTTTATCGCCGTTGCTAAAGGTAAGCCTGTTGCTGCTGATGATGCTAAAAATTTGGGAATATTTAATCAATGGGATCTGCCTTCGCCTCTGTGTTTCGATCATCACCGCATTCTGAATGATTATTGGAACTATCGTAACTACGGTTTTAAGCCAAAAATCAAATAATTCTTGAGATGAATGCTCAAAAAATTACTACCAACAACAGACAACCCTAAGAGCCAGATAGCGATCGCCTTAGATTTGAAACTGATTAACTAATCTAATCTAACCGCAACCCGGCTTTCAGGGTTGTTTTTTGCTTTTTTTGATTATTTTCAAGCTAAATTAGCTTTGATGATTACTCAGCAGTAGCTAGTTCTGTGCTACCACGAGTACGGCGGCGAGTTAGAGTGTTAAATAACATTACGCCGATCGCTTTAATTAGGTTACCTTCGAGTTCTTGGAACAACTCCATGTTCATGCCAAAAGCAGCGTTAGCTTCATCAACAATTTTCTCTGCTGTAGCTAGATCAACTGGCAAATCGTTCATTGCTTGGCGGTACTTGTTTTTAAAAGCTTTCTCGTCTGGGATATCATCAAACTCATAAAAGGCTGTTCCTTCGCCATGACTAAGATTCATTGCTCTTTGAGAAATCTTTTTCAAAATTTGTCCCCCAGATAAATCTCCCAGATAACGAGTGTAACTATGAGCTATCAAAAGTTCTGGTTCAGTCTGAGCTATGGCTCGAATGCGTGCTACATAAGCTTTACCAGCTTTAGTATTTTTGGCTTCTTCGCGCCAGTTAGCACCATAGTAAAAATGCAAATCTTGTTCCAAACTCTGTTTGCGGTTGAGTTCAGGGAAATAGATTTTAGATAGTAAAGGATGGTCTTTTAACCTTTCCATTTCCTCTTCCATTGCCGAATAGACATAGTAAAGGCTAGTTACTAACTTGCGATAAGATTTTTTTTCGACTACTCCTTTAAGAAAACATTTAACAAAACCAACGTTTTCTGCCATTGTGTGAGACTTTTTTGTCCCTTCTCGCAACATTGTGGCTAAATTAACGCTCATACCAAACTTCCTATTTTTTTATGATTAACTTGCTGTTCTATATTCTGTAACAAAAGATCTAAAAATCCATCTAGTTTGTTAGCGTAAACCGAATTAATGAGTATTGTTATTAAGAATTCTTACATCCAAGATAATACTCAAGACAGACAGTCGAAGCAGAGAATATCCGTATTATAGTTGCAACTATTCCCCCCCTAAAACATAACAATGGCTAGCTCAATTAAATTCAAGTTATTTGCTCCTTATAATAACCAAGTTAACTTAAAAGGAAGCTTCTCCGACTGGTCAGAAATAGCGATGCAAAAAGACGACCGCGGTTACTTTCGTACTTCAGTTGAGCTAGAAGATGGAGTATATCAGTATAAATTTCGTGTCCAGTCTCAGTCGTGGTTTTTAGAACCCGATGAATGGATTGAAGTTAACGATCCTTACGCCACAGCGATCGCGGTAGAAAATGAAAACAGCATTGTTCAGGTTCAAGACGGTAAAAAAGTTGTCGATACTTACACTTGGCAGCATGATGATAAATCTTTACCCAGTAATGAAGAATTAGTCATCTACGAACTATTTGTCGGGGGGTTTATTGAGGGCAAAAGCGATCGCCGACCGGGAAATTTTCAAGATGTTCTCAATAAATTAGACTATCTTTGCCAACTGGGAATTAATACCATTGAATTAATGCCAGTCACCCAATCGCCATGGGAGATGAGTTGGGGTTATACACCCCGTCATTATTTCGCCGTCAAGTCTAGTTACGGTTCAACTGCCGATTTAAAATATTTAATCGATGAATGTCATGGCAGAGGTATTCGAGTTTTTATGGACTTTATTTTTAATCATTCTGAAGCCGAAGCACCCTTAACTAAGATAAATTTTGACTACTGGTATAGTCGCGAACCCAGTGATCCAGACAATAGCTGGGGGCCAGAATTTAACTACGAACAATACGACGAAAATTTAGAGATCAAACCTGCGTGGCAATTTATCGGTGATGTAGTTCGCTTTTGGATTGACGAGTATCACATTGATGGTATTCGCTTTGATGCGGCAAAACAAATCGGCAACTATGATTTTATGTCTTGGATTACCCAACAAGCTAGAGAAGCCGTGAAGAACAAACCATTTTTTAACACGGCTGAATCTATTCCCGAAAATCCTGATCTGGTCGGATACGGTAAACCAATGGATGCTTGTTGGCATGAAAGTTTTTATCAACAGGTTCTCGAACATATCTGCGGTGATAGTTTCGAGCTTGAATCTCTCAAAGAGGTGATTGACTGTCAGCGTCAAGATTATGAAGGTGCGGCTAGCGTGATTAACTACATTACCAGCCACGATCATCAATATATTTTCGCCGAATTAGGGCAACGGGAGATCTTTGGCGATGGGGCTTACAAACGAGCCAAATTAGCTGCTGTTTTGCTATTTACTGCTGTTGGCGTGCCTTTAGTTTGGATGGGTAGTGAGTTTGGGGCATATAACCCAGAAGAGGAAGTTAAGCTTGATTGGCAATTATTAGAGAATGAAGACAATCAAAGTTTGTTAGGCTTTTATCGTGGTTTAATCGCCTTGAGAAAAGAAAACCACGCCTTACGGACTAGTAATATTGAATTTATTCATGAAGATCCTGAAAGTAAGGTTTTAGCTTATACGCGCTGGAATGATGAAGGTTCGCGAGTGGTAGTTATCATTAATTTTTCCGCTAATTTCTTACAAGATTATCAGATTAACCATTTCCCTCAATCAGGTACTTGGCACGAATGGACACAAAATTATGATGTGGAGGCGCAGTCAGACAAGCTAGTTATCGATATTGGAGAATATGAGGCAAAAGTTTTGGTTCAATAGCTGGTTGAGCAAGAAGGTTTTTTGTTTAGAATTATAGTTAAGCAGACACTTGTCATCCAAACAGAATTATTTAGAGCCTAACTGTTTCAGTATCAGCCTATTGTTTATGGTTAATATTTGTTTATATTTTTATACCTCAGATAACAAAACAATAAAGTTCTAGCTTTAGTCGCATTTTGTAGATGGTAAAAAGATCGATATGAGGACAGATTCAAATTGCACTGCCAGCTTGATTGCACCTGTAGGAATAATCTTTCAACTTAGCGATGGAAGTATTCAAAGCTGTAATGCAGAGGCAGCGATGATTTTAGGCTACACTGCTGAACAAATTACAGTAACTAACTATCTGGAACTACCCTGGCAGACAATTCATCGAGATGGTTCACCTTTTCCATTAAATACTCATCCTGCGATCGCCTCACTCAAGACAGGACAGCCGTATACTGATGTGGAGATGGGGTTTTATCGACCAGATGGCAGCCTAGTTTGGCTGTGGTTAAGCTCTCAGCCAATATTTGAGACAAATAGTAGTCAACCTTATGCGGTAGTTACAACCATTCAAAAGATCGCTGACGAGGAAAGAAATTCTACTCAACTTGAAACCTATACATGGCAACCAAGTCGAGAGTTTATCGCCTTAGCTAATGCTATTCCTGGCGTGATGTATTTGTTTGATGCGATCGCCACAAAGAATATTTACCTTAATTCTCAAACCTACGAATTATTAGGCTATACTCCAGAACAAGTCTTAGAAATGGGCGAAGACTTTATTTGTCAGGTAATGCACCCTGAAGATTTAGCCAAATTTCCGACTCATCTAGCAAGGCTGGAAAACTTAAAGCCTGGAGAAGTATCTAAGTTTGAATATCGAATGCGTCATCAAAATGGCGAATGGCGGTGGTTTTGTACTCAAGATCGGGTATATAGCCGTAATGCCAACGGCGATATAGAGCATATCTTAGGCATTGCCCAAGATATTAGCGATCGCCAACAAACCGAAGCGGAATTAGCCAAGCGTAACAGTATCTTGCAATCAATTGTCGACGAAACCGCCGATTTTATTTTTGTTAAAGATCTAGAGGGACGTTACGTCATGGCCAATCAAGCAACTGCGGACTTTTTTGCTCTGTCCGTTGAAGAGATATTAGGCAAAGACGATACCGCCTTATTCAAGCCTAAAATTGCTCAGGCAATTAGGGAAATGGATCGGCGGGTGATGGTGGAAGGAGAAACAATTTCTTTGGAAGAAAAAATTCCCTGGCGCCAAACTATCCAGCGATCGCTTTTGACGAGCAAATGTCCTTGGCGAGACGATACAGGCAAGATTATCGGCGTAATTGCTATTGCTAGAGATATTACTGAGTTAAAACAATCACAGCAGCAGCTAAAAGAAAACGAAGCATTACTCAAACTGGCATTAACCAATGCTAAGGCAGGTTTTTGGAGTTGGGATATATTACGCAACGAAGTAATTTGGTCACCAGAAAACTATGAGTTGTACGGTATCGATCCGCAAATTAAGCCTTTACAATATCAAGATTGGGAAAACTCAGTATATCCTGATGATCTAGACCGAACTAACCGAGAGGTAGCTAAGATCTTGTCGCGAGAGTCGGCGGAGTTTCGGACGGAATTTCGCATCATTCATCCCCGCAAAGGCGTTCGCTGGCTATTAGGAATTGGGAATGTTACCTGTAACGAAAACGATGAGCCAGTGCGTCTTAGTGGGCTTAATTTGGATATCAGCGATCGCAAACAAGCAGAAGCAGCTCTCGGTACCAGTAAAAATGAACTCAAATTAATTACGGAAGTTATTCCGCAACACATTTGGACGGCAACAACATTCGGCAAAATCGATTATATCAATCGACGCTGCCAGGAATATACGGGAGTTTCTTTAGCACAAATCCAAAAAAGTGGTTGGGCAGCGGTGGTTCATCCCGATGACCTGTATAGCGTCAGAGAAGGCTGGATTGAGGCAATCAGGTTGGGCAGAAAATGTAATCTTGAGGTGCGTTTACGTAAAGCCGATGGCTCTTATTGTTGGTTTTTGAGTCGAGCTAGACCGCTACGCAATGAAGAAGGCAGAATTATTAAATGGTATGGTACAAATACCAGCATTGTCCGAATTAAAGAGCTAGAGGAAGAACTACGGCAACAAACCGAAGACTTAATTCGTGCCAATCAGCTCAAAGACGAATTTCTGGCGATCGTTTCCCATGAACTACGTACTCCGCTCAATCCCATTTTAGGCTGGTCACAGTTAATTGCTTCTGGTAGATTAACTGCCGAAAAAACAGCGGTGGGAATTCAAACAATTGAACGTAATGCTAAGTTACAAACCCAACTAATCGACGATCTGCTCGATATTTCCCGTATTCTGCGAGGCAAACTAAACCTGAAACAAACGCCGCTTAGTTTAGAATCGGTAATTAGATCGGCACTGCAAACGGTACAGTTGACAGCCGATGCCAAATCAATCCAAATTGAAACTGTATTTGAACCCAAGATCGGTCAAGTTTTAGGGGATTTTGGTCGATTACAACAGATAATCTGGAATTTAGTCACCAATGCAATCAAATTTAGCCCAGCAGGAGGACGAGTAATCGTTAAGCTGAATCGGATTGGCGATCGCGCCCAAATTCAAGTCGAAGATATGGGTCAAGGGATTGAGCCAGGGTTTTTACCTCATGTATTTGACCGCTTTCGGCAGGCAGAAAGTAGCAACACTAGAGAATATGGCGGTTTAGGCTTAGGACTAGCCATTGTCCGCCACTTAAGCGAACTACATAATGGAACAGTAGCCGTCGCCAGTCCTGGTTTGGGACAAGGTGCTACATTTAGCGTTAAACTACCATTGATCAACGAACCGACAAGCGAGCAATTGGACAATACACCAAGCAAAGAATCTGTAGAACCCGATCGCTTTAGCGGGGTTAAAATTTTAGTAGTCGAGGATGAGGTAGACTCACGGGATATCTTGACCCTAGTTTTAGAACAAGAAGGAGCAGCTGTCACTCCCGTAACCTCCGCACAAGAAGCGATCGAGGTCTTTAACCAATCGCCGTTCGATTTAATGATTAGCGATATTGGCATGCCAGAAATGGATGGCTACAACCTGCTGTCGCAAATTCGCGCCTTACCCCAGGGGAAAAACCTAGCCGCGATCGCTCTGACTGCTTATGCGGGAGAGATCGACCGACAACGTTCACTCGACGCTGGATTTCAAGAACATATTGCTAAACCGATCAATATTACCGAGTTGATTACTGCTATTGTGCAATTAATCCAGTAGGGGCGATTCGCGAATCGCCCCTACTGTTTTTGTCTCCTTCATCTTTTCTACTGCCTCGACCTCCCGATCTTGGCAAAATTCTCTAACTTAAGTAGGATTGTCGTGTTAGTAATTCAGTTTAAAATTGAAAAATATTTTGTTTGCTCAATCTGTGAAAGTATATAATGGTCTTGAATTGAGCGAGTCTTTGTTAATACCAAGAAGTCTTTTTGTATTAATAGTTTTGTTGAGGATATAGCTATTCCAACTATTAGACCTCTTGCCCTAAAGGACTAGCCCTAAAGGATTAGCTCCTTACGTCGCGTCCTTCGCGTCGCATGAATCGTAAATCTTGGTTGGGTATGAAGTATGAAGTATGAAGTCACATGGTTCGCCGCCTGTAGTCCAAAATTGAAACCTAGCATCGAAAAAGTATATTTATGCAAGAAGTCTATTATTAATCATCTCTTTTAACATTTTATATTTATACGCAATCATCTTATGTGATACTAAATCCGATTGATAAAGTACTGTTTACTTAAAATAGCTATAACTCTTCTGACTTCTGACTTCTGACTTGACGCGAAGCTAATCCTTTAGGGCTGACTTCTGACTTCTAACTTCTGACTTCTAACATATCTAGACTAAGAAAACTTGGCTTTACCAATCATTCTCCATCCAAAACAGATTAAATTTCCACCTAAAAAGTACTAAAACTTGAATGAATATGCAAATATAAAGAAAATATAAAAACTGTATTAAATTTAGCTAAATAACTCAAAGTTAGTTAATATATATATACAAGTCAATACCGTCAGCCAAGATATATATAAAAGAGCTGACTTATAAATACCGCACCCAAAGCTGCTATAGATTGGGTGCATATTATATATTAAGATTAAATTAAGAGTTAGCCAACTAAAAGCTAAGAATCTAAAGCTAATAAAAACGACAACACTATCGGTAAAGTAATAAAACTCATCAGTGTAGAACTAACGATCGCCCTAGCAACCAGATCTTTATCGCCACCAAACTCACTCACAATTACCAACGAACTGACCGCAGTAGGCATGGCACTTTGTAAAACTAATATCTGTAAATTGAGAGTTTCTAGCTGTAATAGTTTACCAATCGAGTAAGCAATCATCGGCGCAATTAATAAACGGGCGATCGCCGTCATCATTTCGGTTATGCCTGGCTGGAAACGAGTTTGTGATAGTTGCATCCCTAATAAAATTAAAGCGATCGGAATATCGGCTGCACCTAACTGTTGGATTCCCCGATCCAGTCCCCAAGGAACTTGCACTGACAACAAACGCCAACTCAAGCCCAACAAAATTGCCCAAAGTAAAGGTAATCGCAGAGTTAGCTTTACTCCCTGAATTATCCCTTTGCCTTGGATCATGGCAGGACCAAAGCAAAACATTAAAAAACTAGAGCCAAGCATATAGACAATGGCTCGCTCTAATCCTGGTGTGCCAAAGGCAAAGGTTGCCATAGGTAATCCCATATTGCCGTTATTAGGAAACATGACTACGGCAGTAATAGCTCTACTTAAAGAAGCAGGTAGCTTAAAAAGTCGATTGATGATTCCGACTAGAGCATAGATTAAGATTGAGGTGAGCATAAATCCGATTAGTAACTTGCTCGAACTATTAATTGACAGCTCAGTACGATATAAACTATCAATTACCAAAGCTGGAGATAAGACGTATAAGGCTAATTGAGATAAGGTTGAAGGCTGAAGCGGTATGGTACGACCTACAATAAAGCCAATTAAGATGATTAAGCCTACAGGGAGAACAGCAGGTAATAAGGTCGTCATAGAAAGTTGATAAGATAATGTGATATATTTTCTTTGGGATCGAAACTGATAGTAAAACCCCGTCTATAGCGTATATCTGTCAAGGGATTTAACGATTGATTTATGGTTATCTCTCCCTAAGAGTACTCGCCAGTGGCTGTTTTATTTTGTTATGGTATTTGTAACAATTAGAAACATTTTCTCCCACTCTTCGATGCGTATGGTAACTACATATTCTCTCAAATCAACAGCACAGGACACGACCTATCTTAAAAGAGTCTGGGAAACCATTGACTATGCTAGTTGCCCTCGGTTCTATAACTTTCATCTGCATACACAGGCTTCTGATGGTAGGTTAACATCGTCTGACCTAGTAGAGCAGGCGATCGCCATCGGACTTAGAGGTTTTGCCATTACCGATCATCACTCGGTGGATAGCTATCGACAAGCAGAACAATATCTTTGCACAGCAGGTTCAGATAATGCCGAAATTAACTTGCCTCATTTATGGACAGGCGTGGAAATAACTTCAAATTTACTAGAGGTTGAAGTACATATCTTAGGCTATGGATTTGATCCCGAACACCCCGCCATGGAGTTATATCTTCAGGGGAATAGACCTCAAGGTGAAAATGCGGCAGCTAAACAAGTAATTGAGAACATTCATCAGGCGGGCGGTTTAGTGGTTTTAGCCCATCCAGAACGTTATCGTCGCTCGGCCGAACAGCTTATTCCTACTGCTGCTGAGTTAGGTATTGATGGGGTCGAAAGTTTTTATGCCTATAACAATCCTCAAGTTTGGCAGCCTAGCCCTGGTAAAACTCAACTAGTTTTAGCCTTAGCTGAAAAATACGGTCTGTATAGCACCTGTGGTACAGACACTCACGGATTGAACATCTTACAACGGCTCTAGTGCCGCTACGCAGAAGTCAAAAGTCTTTAATGTTAGGGCTTTCAGGATTTTTAAATGGTTGCTTTTCTTACGCCTACGACTACTAGATTTAATTTAACTAATACTTTTAATCGCCTTGATTAGAATCGAATTGGCTTCGCTCAGCAAATTCTTGAGGCTCGACACGGCTAATTATCTGGTTAATTTTAATTCTCTTCATCTCTTCTCAGCAACAATGAGCGATTAAAATCAACTAATTGAGCAACCAAATTATCCTGTTAGGCGATCGCTCCTGGCGCGCTTTTAGGCTGCAACTTCACAGGTAAGAAGCGATCGCTTTTTTGATGGGGGGGGTTAAACATTGAGGCTGTAGTCCTCACGGCTCTTAGTCAAATTGGGATTGTAGCAGGGATCTCGATCGCAGATTGGCTGCCATTTTTGTCTCATATAGTTTATTTCTTGGGCAAAGCGAGCCTGTTTAGCGGGAGTATTTTCATAGCCTCGACTTTTTGATTCATAGTGATATAAAACTACATGGGGAAGATAAATATTGCGATAGCCACGACTAGCAATTTTCAGACAGAGATCCACATCATTAAAAGCGATCGCCAGTTGTTCTTCAAAACCTCCTACTGACTCAAATACATCTCGCCGACACATTAAACAAGCCGCCGTTACGGCTGAGTAGTTGTTAGTCGCAGCTGCCTGAGAAATATATCCAGGTTGAGAAACGTGCAGATGTTTATGGCTGTGTCCTGCTACACCACCAATACCCAAAACTACTCCCGCGTGCTGAATCGTATCATCAGGATAAAGCAACAGGCTGCCTACTGCCCCGATCGATGGTCTTTGAACCTGTTCTACCATGCCTTCTAACCAGTCTGTGGTAATGACCTCCGTATCGTTATTGAGAAACAGTAAATAATCTCCCTGGGCTTTTTCTACTGCATAGTTATTAATTTGCGAATAGTTAAACGGCACGTTATGGGAATAACATCTAAAACGCTCAGGCTCTTGCTGTTGCCACAATTCAAAGCAGCGAGTAGTTTTATTTTCAGTACTGCCATTATCGATAACCACTACCTCATAGTTAGGATAGGTAGTCTTGGTAAAAATCGACTTTAAACATACATCTAAGGTGTCAGCTAAATCTTTGGTAGGAATAATAATGCTGACCAGCTTAGGCTCTTTAATTTGATAGCGTACCGTGTATACTCCTGGGAAATTAGACCGAGTAGTGACTTTGCCTGGCTCTCCCCGACGTTGAATAGCTTCGAGCAGGGCTTTTTGAGCCGCATGAGCAGCATAAGGTTTGGCATTAGAGGTAGCAGCAGTAGATTTTTGATGAATCCGCCAGTGATAAAGAACATCAGGAATATGAAAGATTTTGTCGGTTTTTTCGGTAATTCGCAGCACTAGATCGTAATCTTGGCTACCTTCAAACCCAACGCGAAAATTGCCTACTTCCGTAACTAGCGATCGCCGATATATTCCTAAGTGACAAGTATACATCCGCGCTAAAAATGAATCGGGACACCAATCTGGCTTAAAAAACGGATCTTTATGGATGTTCTGCTCGTCGATCTTATCTTCATCGGAATAAATAAAATCTGCTTCAGGATGCTCATTGAGTAACTCAACTACCTTAGCCAAAGCATGGGGCGGTAATAAATCATCGTGGTCTAATAGAGCAATATATTCTCCTGTTGCTAGTTCCAAAGCAGAATTTGAGGTACGGCAAATATGACCATTTTCAGCACGATAGACAACTTTAATGCGATCGTCTTGTTGGGCATATTCTTCTAGTACAAACTTAACGTGAGGTTGGCTAGAGCAGTCATCAGCCAAACACAGTTCCCAATTAGGATAAGCCTGTTCTAAAACTGATTCAATCGCCTGACGTAGAAAATCTTCATCAGGATTGTAGACTGGCACGATGACGCTAATTAGAGGCTGATAAGTCTTAGTTAGGCTAGTTTGCTTGATTTTTTTAAGCTCGGCAGATTTGGGATAATTACCCACCAACCACTTTTGATATTGAAGATTATCACTAACGGGAATCTCACTATCAACATTCACCATAGCAGCCTGTTCTAGGGTGGGCAATCTATTTTGCGAGATTAGATGGTTTTGATACAAAGTATCTACTGTCGCCACATTAGTTTTTTGCTTGACATCGAACCACCATCTTCTTAACCTCCAAAACTTGCTACTTTCCATCGCTACTACTAAAAGTTTGTATTGCTCAGTTTGCATTTGAGCTATTTGTAGCTGTTTTTGAGATTGATTTAGTTGGTCTTGAGCTGTTTGTAGCTGCTGTTGTGTTTGAGTTAATTGGGTAGTGGTCGCATCTAGCTGCTGCTGTACCTGAGTTAGTGAATCTAGCTGCTGCTGTGTTTGAGTTAATTGAGTAGTGGTCGCGTCTAGCTGCTGCTGTACCTGAGTTAGTGAATCTAGCTGCTGCTGCGTCTGGGTTAGTTCGTTTTCTGCTGTGCGTTTCTCGCTTAAGGCTCGTTTGAGATCGATCCAGTCTTGTAAAATCCAAGATTCAGTTAGTTCAACCGCTGGCTGTTCTAGTGAAACAGGACTACTACGATCTGCCTGTTGTTCTAGTTGACTGTATATATCGATCGCTTGAGGAAAAAACTGGCTAATTAAAGCCCTGCGGTAATAAGCATTGCTGTCAACGGTAAATAGAGTTGGCTCGTAAAGTGATTCTGGCGATCGCAATTTTATGCCAAATTTCTGCTCAATCAACTCAACCAGCTCACAATTTTGAATGACGCTACCAATTTCGATTAATAGAGATTGCTCGCGATGGTTTTGATAAAAATCCAAAACCGCCTGATTATAGTTACACCACTGCTGTACAGCAAAGTTGGGATTATCCCGAAACACAACGTCGCCGCGACGAAACAGCGAGTCAATCACTTCCCAAGGGGAACGATAGATAAAAATATATTTGGCATTAGGGATTAACTGCGACCAAAAATCCAGAAACAGCGTGGTTCTGGGGTCTTTCCAGCCCCAAACAGCCAGTTCTTTACGGGCTAAAATTAAATTTTGAGCCTTAGCTAAATACTGTTGCTGAACCTGGATTTTATTCTGCTGCGTCCATCCTGCCACGCTAATCCCCTGCGATCGCAGCACACTTTGATGAAATTCCACAAAATCTAAGTCTTCAAAATGCCCCTTGTCGTTACCTGTATTTTTGCCCATCAAGCGATCGCCAACGTCAACTCCTGCACTTTGCAATAAAGATGCGGTTAGAGAAGTACCAGAACGGTGCATTCCCGTCATGATAATTACGGATTGATTGGGAGCAGTATTTTCCATAGCCTTAGACTCTACCAAAATTGAGCTTAAATATAGCGTTGGGGGGGATAATTATGAGCTGAAATTACTATAAAATAATCCAGTCTACATCTTAATCAGTTGTTTTAACTCATTTAATTGAAAGCTGAAAGCTCTATGTTACTTGTCTGGCGATCGCCTTAACTTAGCTCAGATAGAGATCAAGCTTGAGGAAAATATGGCTGAATCAATTGCTATTCGGGCAACTTATATTGTCCGACAATCTTTTTAGCATACTCAGGAACGTGATTTTCCAGCTTTTGCGGATAATTGCGTTTCAAATTGAGATAGTTGCGGGTGAAGTGAGAATCAATCGAGAAACGAGCATACTCCAAACCTTTAGGGCCAATCTGTTCAATTACCACTCCCATCATTTTGGCTGCCCACATTGGCAGGGTAACGCCCTTATCGTAAGCGGGAATACTCTGCTGTACAGCCTGATGGCGATCGCCTTTGGACATCACTGCTTGGGTGTCTAACTGTTTTCTAACCAGATCCAGCATTTGCGCACCAGTCTGGTTGCGCACCACAATCCATTGCCAACCAAAGGGCGCACCCATGTATCCCACGACTAAATCAGCTAGAGAATTGACATAATCAAAACAGCTCATACACGAAGGCGCAAACACATCTTTTAGTTGATTGGTCTTTAAACCAAAAAAAGGTACTTTCTCAATTGAACCATCTTCGTGTTTAAAGTGAATCCGAAAATCCTGCATAAACTCATAATGCACAACTGTTTCAGGCGATCTACTAGTCGTATCGAGAAACTTCTGTAATCCTTCACGACTCACGTTATCGACGCAGGGCGTACCCAAAATATACAGTTTTTCTAAGCCCAATTCCTGTTCTACAGCTCGTAATGCCTGAATCTGACAGCCGACACCAATCACCAACAGGCGTTTCATGCCTGAGCGTTCAATCTGCTCTAGTACATTCAAGTTAGGCGAAAGAGTCGGCTTATTGACCTTGGCAGCCAAAACCTCTTGAGGAGTTCTCGCGATAATTGGCATCGGCTGGAAACGATCTTCGGCAGTGTTTTGCACACAGACAACTCCTTCTACCAAACCGCGCTCTAACATTTCACAGGCGATCGCGCTGACAATTCCCGTCCACTGCGCCCCTTCAATCGGCTTTTTCTTGCGAGCAGCGATCATTTCTTGAGTAACACCAAAGTACCAATCATCTTCATTAGCCAAATTGCGGCTGCGTCCATGAGCCACTGTTTCTAGTTCAGCGATTTGTTGATTCAAAAAAGCACAGGCATCTTTAACATAATGAATATAGTAAGTATCACACAGTCCACACTCACTACAAAGTTCTTTAGCAGGGCGGCGACTACCAGATTTAAGTGCTTTGGCTTTTTTGTGGGGAGAAACAGTCATATAGAAGAAAAATATTAATCGCAGTTAAGTAGTAACTGTCAGATTAAAGCAATAGCTATGGGCATTACCACCCCCGCAAAGTTTTGTAATGAATTTAGAAAGGCAATTTTAATTACTGATTTAGTTATCTAACTAGAAAATATAGAGCGTGTGAACTACCGAACGCTGAAATCTTTGATTACAGCGTCGGCTTCCTATCCAGAAACCAGCACAATAGTCCTTTACCTGTTTCTTTGTATGTTTGATTCATCAAATTAAGGCAATAATTCCACAACCAACGGCAGTTACCAAAAGACTGGCTTAAGGCTTCCTGTTGCTGGCTATTTGGATATAATCTTACTTTGACTACTTTAAGCATTTAGAGTGAATTTGATTTACTATAAAAGTAAAGCACAAAAAAATGATACAATAGTATCCATTCCGACAGACGCGAAGCTAATCCTTGTATCTTGAAATTAGGATCTTAAATCCTGATAGTTTAAAGAAAGTAGTAGACCGTCTAGTCCTTGGTTAATGAAAACCGTCCTAAAGCTGGGTCACTACTATCCTCTCAAATTTC
>JBHJNW010000076.1:0-60575 GCA_050330395.1 Pleurocapsa sp. | reverse complement strand
CTGGTTTATAGCCTCAATCAAGATAAGTATGGAGTAGTAGTAGCTGAATCAGTTTCCCCTGGCTATCCCAGAGCCTTCAACCGCACGATTGCTGACCCCTGTTTTGAAGCCAGATATCTCGACCAGTATCGCGATGGCAGAGTTAGGGCAATCAATGATATCTATCAAGCAGGCATGAGCCAATGCTATATCGAACAGTTGGAAACCCTGGCAGTCAAAGCGAATTTAGTCACGCCAATTCTCAACGAAGGCAAGCTATTTGGTTTACTCGTCGCCCATCAGTGTAGTCAACCACGCCACTGGCAGGATTATGAAATTCGTTGGGTAACTCAGATTGCCACGCAAGTTGGTTTTGCTTTAGATAATGCCACACTGCTGAGAAAATTAAAACACGATGCGTTGCCAACGCGACTATTAAATAATTTTAGTCTTGGTATTAGTGAAGCAGTTAACCAATCAAAACTTTGGGAAATTGCTGTTGGACAAGTTCGTGAGGTGATTAAGCTCGATCGCGTTATGATCTATCAGTTTGATGCTAACGGACATGGCAAGATCGCGGCAGAATCAGTTGCTTCTGGTTATCCGAGAGCCTTGACTCAGATTAAAAACTCTGACCTGACTAAAGAATATGCCGAAAAATATCGTCATGGCAAGATTGAAGCGATCGCCAATATTGCTCAGGCTAATTTAACCACCGAGCGCTTAGAACAGTTAGAAACCTTAGCAGTCAAAGCTAGTCTGGTAGTACCAATTTGGCAGGACGAGCAATTATTCGGTCTACTCATTGGACATCAATGCCAACAGCCCCACGTCTGGTCACAGACGGAAATAGATCTATTTGCGCAATTAGCTCTCCAGTTAGGATTTGCCATTGAACGAGTTAAGTTAAGAGAACAATTAGCGATCGCCAAAGATTCCTCAGGAAATAAGGTCACTCAACAGCAGCTAGAACAACCAAGTCTCAATCAACAGGTATCGCAACTATTAAGAGAAAATCAGGCTGCGTTGCAAAGTCTCAAGGCTAAGATCAATCATCAACCGTCAGCGAAGAGGAAGATTTTTGAGCAACAATCTTCAGCCATCATCAATGGCGATTTAGCAGATCCACAGCAACACAATCTGGGAGAAATAATACCTCAACCAAAAAATATCCAGCCGGAAGCTGATCTTACTACTGCCAAAAAAGCGATCGCGGAAGCTAGGGAGCAAGTTGAGGTCTTAAATCAGTCTCACCAAAATCTTTACCAGATGGTAAATCTAGTCAACGATATGAAAGCACAGATGAATCGCCCCGTCAATCAAACAAAACCAGTCCAGTTAACACCGGAAGAAATTATCGTTGAAACAAGTCCGAAATTATTCCCTCGTCTCCAGCCAGATTGGTCTGCTGATGAAGTTGCCTCAAAAACGCAACCTAGTGCTAACGACATGACTTGGTTACAAGATGCAGCTAGCGAGCCTACTATGAGCGTTGGTGAAATAGTTTTAAACCCAGTAAATAACCATGATCTTGAACTAGATATTATTACAGGACAGCTTGTTGAAACATCTGCATCAGCACCGAGTTTAATCTTGATGAATCAATTTGTCGGAGAAATTACCAATTTATCAGCGCAAATTTCACAACAATCTCTCTTGGTTACTGAATCTTTTCAGAAGTTAGCTACATTTGCCAAACAGCTATCGGAACGAGATAAGTCCTAAATAGTTCATATTATGCGCCATCATGCTCGTCTAAAAGTAGTTAACAATCAATTATTCAACTACCCTTATGAGAAAATACTGATAAATTGAACACTATCTCATAGACTAATGGAAATTATTGTTGCTCTGTGCTTAGGAATAACTCTTAGTGCTGCCTGTGGCTTCCGCGTATTTGTCCCACCATTAGCGATGAGTTTGGCAGCCATGTATGGACATTTTCCCTTGTCATCGGGTTTTGAATGGTTAGGTACGAGAGAAGCCGTGATCGCTTTAGGAATTGCTACTATTTTGGAAGTCTCAGCTTACTATATTCCGCTTGTCGATAACCTGCTAGACACCGTGCAAGTACCCGTGGCTGTCGGTGTTGGGACAGTCATAACTGCTGCCACCTTAGGACATAGCGATCCTGTGCTGCAATGGACTTTAGCCGCGATCGCAGGAGGCGGAACAGCAGGACTGATGGGAACATTAGCTGGCTTGACTCGCTTAGCTTCTACGGGAGTAACAGGAGGACTAGGTAATTTTATCGTTGCTACCATCGAAGCAGTTGGCTCAATTTCTTTATCTATATTAGGTCTGACTTTTCCCCTTTGGACTGGCGCGATCCTCCTGGCTGTATTGATTATTGGCATAATCCGAATACTTACTAATCCTCCAGCGGTGTTAAAAAAGATGAGAGCAACAAAGAATGAGATAACCAGTAGCGAATGACTATATCTTTCTATTGATGCCAAAATACACGGTCAATTACTAAGATTTAGTTATCAATAATTATCGATTACCTAATTCAATATGTCTCCCACTGCTTTTATTACTGGTGCGTCGCAAGGAATTGGCAAAGCTACCGCTGTGCTATTTGCCAAAAATGGTTACGATCTGATTATGACGGCTCGTACCAAAGAGCGGCTAGAATCTGTTGCCGAGGAGATCAACAGTTTAGGTAGAGAGGTAATTGCTGTGGCGGCTGATACGAGCGATCGCTCGGCGATAGAAGCATTAATCAACCAAGGTATTCAACGCTTCTCGCAGATTGATGTTTTGGTGAACAATGCAGGTATATGTATGAGTGCGCCAATGTCTCAAACTACCATCGAAGATTGGGAGAGCATCATTAACGTCAATCTTTGGGGGTATATCTACACAATTAATGCGCTGTTGCCTCATTTTCTCGAGCGTAAGCAGGGCAACATCGTTAACGTTGGTTCTTTTGGTGGTAAAGTTCCTTTGCCAAAAATGACGGCATACTGCACTAGCAAATTTGCCATCACTGGTTTGACTGAAACCCTGCGTTTAGAATTAGAACCTCAAGGTATTCACGTTTCAGGAATTCACCCTAGCGTAACAAGTACTGACTTTCTGGAACGGGCAATCTTCAAAGATAGTGATCCTCAAGCAAAAGCTAATCGTCGTCAGTCGATGGAAAAAATGGTAACTAGTCGTCTTGCTAGTAAATCTGAAGACGTTGCTCAAGCAATTTGGAATGTGGTTAAACATCCTCAAGCAGAAGTGGTGGTGGGTTCTGCTAAAGTCCCCGCTTTTCTAAATCGCCTATTTCCCAGTATTACTCAGGGAATGATGTCGAATATATCATAAGACTACCGTAACATGAGAATTACCTCTCTTGAGCTTCATTGTCTGGTTATTGACCAAAATGTAACCGCCATAGCTTATAGCAATTCTGATTAATAACTAGAGGCTAAAGGGTTAAAGCCTTGAGCTACAAAGCTTTGACTTTTGCCCTTTCCGATTGTTACTTGGGAGAAATGGTATAAGATGAGTTTTTCTCCTTTAAAAAACATGAAAACTACCGAGCAAGTACCTACCGTTTCTGAGCAATGGTGTTTAGTAACAGTGCGTCAGTGGAAACGCGAATCTTTCTTAAGATATTTGAATAATGACCTGGCAAAAAACCAATTACAAAACGTAATCTTAGAGATTGTCGCCTTAGAAGAACCTGTTTACGACAATATGGTTCTGCTTCGCATCAGTAATTATTCTGATGCTAGAACTCATTTGCAACAAATAGAGTATTTTCAAAATATTCAAAGATTAAAGCCTCAAGAAGTAAGTCAGATGTTGAATAAATAAGTAATTATTTGAACAAAAAAAATTTAAGTTAGCGATCGCCATTACGGGAATTTTAACTTTCCCAGAATTTTAAATTTTAAAATTTCAACAAGGTAATCCCTGATGAATTTGATAATGTGGCACGAGTACAAGCTCAATTAGCCAAGTAATAACTTTAACGATACAGCTTGGCAAAAACGCGCTCATGGGGCGGGAATAGAGCGATCGCTCTTGTGATTTCAGCATTATTTAGCTAGCTTAAATTACATCACCCCGCTGCCGATTACGGGATGATTAACTATTTTATGAGTAGTTTATGAGTAGTTGCTTTTTGCTTTTAACCCTAATCGATTTAGCTGCCAAGCGCGGTTATTTGATGATGGCAGGTAACCAAGAAATTAAGCTAAGGTTGAACTTAATTTTATAGTCAGAGAATGATTAGAATTATCGGCAAAATATCAGTTACAAACAATACAGAAGTTGGTAATAATAATAGTCTGGTGAAAAAATTAACAATCGACAAGCGGAGTACTGAGGTAATGGGCGAGTTAAACGTGGCAGAGGTTTTAGTGCAGTGTTTAGAAAGTGAAGGTGTAGAATACGTCTTTGGTTTGCCAGGAGAAGAGAATTTACACGTTTTGGAAGCACTAAGAGATTCATCAATTCAATTTATCACCACTCGTCACGAGCAAGGTGCTGCTTTTATGGCGGATGTTTATGGTCGTCTGACGGGTAAGGCAGGAGTATGTTTGTCTACTCTAGGGCCTGGGGCAACTAACCTGATGACAGGAGTTGCTGATGCTAATCTTGATGGTGCGCCTTTAGTGGCAATTACTGGGCAGGTAGGAACAGATCGAATGCATATTGAATCCCATCAATATCTCGACTTGGTTGCAATGTTCGCGCCCATTACTAAATGGAATGCCCAAATTGTCCGCCCCGATAACACTACCGAAGTTGTCCGCAAAGCTTTTAAAGTTGCTCAAGCCGAAAAACCTGGTGCTGTTCATATTGATTTACCAGAAAACATTGCGGCAATGCCTTTAAATAGTAGACCTTTGTTACGAGACAACCGTGAAAAGACTTATGCTTCGACTCGCAGTCTTAATGTTGCTGCTGCTGCCATATCTAAAGCCAAAAATCCGCTAATTCTAGCTGGCAACGGCGTAATTCGCGGTTGTGCTAGCGAAGCCTTGACTGAATTTGCCACTCAATTAAATATCCCTGTGGCTAACACCTTTATGGGCAAAGGAGCAATTCCCTATACTCACCCCCTGTCTTTATGGACGATTGGCTTGCAGCAGCGGGATTTAATTAGCTGTGCTTTTGAAGAAGCAGATCTGGTAATTGCCGTTGGTTATGATTTAATTGAATATTCTCCCAAAAAATGGAATCCCGCAGGTGATAAACAGATCATTCACGTTGACGAAAGTAGATCGGAAATTGATAGTAGTTACATTCCCAAGGTAGAAGTAATTGGCGATATTTCAGATTCTCTTAATGATATTGTTAAACGTTGCGATCGCTCCTGTAAAGAAACTTCGATGGCAGTAAGCAACTTGCGGAGTCAAATTAGAGAAAGCTACGAACAATACGCTAATGATGATGGTTTTCCCGTTAAGCCCCAAAAGATTATTTACGATCTGCGTCAAGTAATGGCTCCCGAAGACATTGTCATTTGTGACGTTGGAGCGCACAAGATGTGGATGGCTCGCCACTATCACTGCGATTGTCCTAACACCTGCATCATTTCTAATGGCTTTGCCGCAATGGGCATCGCTATTCCTGGGGCAATGGCGGCTAAGTTAGTTCACCCCGATCGCAAAGTTGTCGCCGTAACTGGAGACGGAGGCTTTATGATGAACTGTCAGGAGTTGGAAACTGCCCTAAGAGTTAAAGCTCCTTTTGTTACCTTAATTTTTAATGATAATGGCTATGGCTTAATCGAATGGAAGCAAATCAATCAGTTTGGTCACTCCACTTCTATTAGTTTTGGTAATCCAGACTTTGTTAAATTTGCTGAAAGTATGGGACTAAAAGGCTATCGAATTAAATCAGCTGCTGATTTAATTCCTACTTTACAACAAGCTCTAGCCGATGATGTACCTGCAATCATTGACTGTCCCGTAGACTATAAGGAAAATTTACGTTTTTCTCAACAAGCAGGGGATCTTACCTGCAAGATCGCACTGTAGTTTGTCACAGACAAAAAGACAAAAGAGCTAGTTATTAACTGCTGGCTCTTTTGCAGTTCATAAATAAACTATAAATCAAGTATAGATCGACATTGTCAGATTAAAACTAAATGTAACTTATAGTTTTTAATTGATGTTTGACGTTAATATCTATTTAGCTATATTAGATTGATTTAAGCACTAATATTTATGTCACGTACTCAAAGAAACGACAACTTCGTAGATAAAACTTTCACCGTCATGGCAGACATTATCCTCAAAGCTCTGCCCACCAACAAAAAAGCCAAGGAAGCCTTTGCCTATTACCGCGATGGCATGTCAGCCCAGGGTGATGGAGAATATGCAGAAGCTCTCGAAAACTACGAAGAGGCGTTAACTCTGGAGGAAGATCCTAATGATCGCAGCTATATTCTTTATAATATGGGCCTAATTTACGCCAGTAATGGTAGTGTCGATAAAGCGATCGAGCTATACACTGAAGCGATCGACCTAAATCCGCGAATGCCCCAAGCATTAAATAACGTTGCCGTTATTTATCATTACGAAGGTGAAAAAGCTAGGGAAGCAGGCGATGTGGAAAAGGCGGAATCTTATTATGATAAAGCTGCTGAATACTGGAAGCAGGCGATTCGCATTGCCCCCAATAACTACATGGAAGCTCAAAACTGGCTCAAGATTACAGGACGTTCGGAAATGGATGTATTCTTTTAAATGGGAATTTTCAATTGTCTCGGTAAAGCAGAATCAAAGTAATTAGTAATCAAAAATATGATTGATCGCGAAGAAGTAAGAAAAGTGGCTCATCTAGCTCGGCTAAATATTACTGAGGCAGAAGAAGCGGAATTTACCACTCAACTTAATAGTATCTTGGAATACTTCGATCAGTTGAGTGAATTAGATACTACCGATGTTGCGCCAACTACTAGAGCAATTGAAACCAGTAATATTACTCGCGCTGACAAGATAATGCCTTTTCCCGATAAACAAGAGCTATTAAAAGCTGCCCCCGAACAACAGGGAGAATTCTTTCGTGTTCCCAAAATTATCGCTACCGATGAAGCATAATGGCGATCAATTGACAGCTTGTGTTTAGATCACAATGCCTGCAACACAAGCCGTCATAAAACAGGCAATTGAACCAGCAATTAAGGCGCTAAGACTCAGTTGTGCTAAATCTGTTTGACGACTCGGCGCGATCGCACTAATGCCGCCGATTTGGATGCCGATTGAGCCGAGATTAGAAAAGCCACACAAAGCATAGGTAGCAATGATCTTAGCTCGTTCCGAAATGGCGGGAACTTCTACCGCCATTAATTCTTTTAAGTCTATGTAAGCGATAAATTCATTGAAAATAATTTTTTTACCCAGCAAAACGGCAACGCTATGACAATCGGCAAAAGGAACGCCCATCAGCCAAGCGACGGGAAACATCAGATAGGAAAATATCAGTTCTAACGATAGAGCAGTAAATCCAATCAGACTGCCTAACTCGGTCAATAAAGAGTTAAATAGGGTAAGTAGTCCTAAAAAAGCAATTAGCATCGCACCAACATTTAAAGCCAGCTTTAGTCCTTCAATTGTGCCAGTGGTAATAGCATCAATTCCATTAACATAGTTAGTTGAAGACAAAATCTCGACCTTGCCTTTGGTTTGTGATTTTTCCGTTTCAGGATAGAACAGCTTAGATACAGCCAAAGCTGCCGGGGCAGACATTACCGAAGCAGAAAGCAGGTGTTGGACAGGAATCCCTAGGGCGATATAGGCAGCCATAACTCCACCTGCAATCGTGGCGAATCCTCCTGTCATTACGGAGTGAAGTTCGGAGTTGGTTAACTGGGATAGATACGGTTTGATCAGTAACGGTGCTTCTGTATTGCCCACAAAAATATTGGCAGCGCAGCTTAAAGATTCTGCGCCCGAAGTCTTCATTGTTTTCATCATTACCCATCCCATCATTGCCACAATACGCTGCAAAATGTTGTAGTGATAGAGTAAAGAAATAAAAGCCGAAAAGAAAATAATGGTGGGCAAGATTTTAAAAGCAATAAAGTGTTCTTCAAACCCATCACCGAAGACTAACTCTGCCCCCGCATCAGAAAAATCGAGAAGTTTGGCGATCGCTGAACCGATAAATTGAACTACGCCTAAGCCAATCTGGCTTTTCAAGATTAAAACACCCAAAATCAACTGTAAAGCTATTCCCCAAAGTACCGTATGCCAAGGAATACGCTGACGATTATTAGAACATAAATAGCTAACCCCGACGAAAACCAACAGTCCCAATAGAGAAATTAAACGAGAAGTCATTCCGCAACCAGTGTAAATTTGCCCAGTAGAAATGATCTTTGGACAGACGCGATCGCCTTAAATCAATTCCTTAACCAGTTATAAAACATATCTGACACTTGATTGTGTATAGTCATATAGATATTCATTGGTAAATTTAATCACTGCTAGCCAAAGTCTGAATTGAAAAGTTGTCGAGAGTTTTTTAGAATGAGGTAGAAAACCTGAGAGCAAGCTGGAAATATCAATGATCGAAGCCTATGCAGTTCACGAAGCAAATGGAAAACTCAAACCTTTTGAATACGATCCTGGAGAATTAGGCAAAGATCATGTCGAAATTGATGTCGAATACTGTGGCATCTGCCATAGTGATTTGAGCATGATTAATAATGATTGGGGTATGTCTCAATATCCTCTTGTTCCTGGCCATGAAGCGGTCGGTAAAATTGCTGCTATTGGTAGTGCAGTTAAAGAATTAAAGATAGGACAAAGAGTTGGCTTGGGTTGGTATTCTGATTCTTGTATGCACTGTGAATGGTGTCTATCGGGCGATCAAAATCTTTGCTTAGATGCCGAAGGCACAATTGTGGGTCGTTACGGCGCATTTGCCAATAAAGTACGGGGACATCAAAACTGGGTAGTGCCTTTACCCGAAGGTATTGATGCTGCAACCGCAGGACCTTTATTTTGTGGCGGAATTACCGTGTTTAATCCGATTGTGCAGTTAAATATTCAACCGACAGATAAGGTAGGAGTAATTGGTATTGGGGGTTTGGGACATATGGCTTTGGGCTTTTTGAGTGCCTGGGGATGTGATGTCACCGCTTTTTCTACTAGTCCTGAGAAGGAAGAGGAAGCCAGAACCATGGGAGCAAATTATTTTATCAACTCTAAAGATCCTCAAGCCATAGCCGCCGCCGCAAATTCTTTTGATTTCATTCTTTCGACAGTTGCTGCCAATCTTGATTGGAATAGCTATGTTGCAGCCTTGCGCCCCCGTGGCAAACTACACTTTGTCGGGGTAGTACCAAATCCGATTTCTACCCAGGTTTTTCCGCTGATTCAGGGTCAACGCTCAATTACCGCTAGTCCTTTGGGTAGCCCGACAACTACTGCCAAGATGCTTAATTTTGCAGCACGACACAACATCCAGCCGATTACCGAAATCTATTCTTTCGATCAGGTTAATGAAGCGATAGAGCGATTACATAGCGGTAAAGCTCGTTATCGTTTGGTGTTGAAACACTGATTCGAGCATAGTAAATTGGTCTTACTGGTCTACTTTAGTTCAAATAGTGGGTGAATACCCACCATTTTATTTTAACTAGGCTTTGTTGCGATAAAGAATCTTAACGATAAACTTAGCAATTACCTGGAAAAAGCCTGGTTTTTCGTCGTTTGGGGTTGAAGATGCAGAATCTGCTGTCTTTTTGACTGGTGTTGGTGTTGCGGTAGACTCTTGACTATTCTCAATTAAAGTTGACTCGGCTACTGCTAACTCTTCACTTTCTTCAGTCTTCAATTCAGCAGGCTGGTTAACTGGAATTGCCTCTTGTGCGAGAGTTGTTGCTTGTTGAGCTTCAATTGAAGCCGATTCGGTTACGGCAGCGGGAACAGTTTTTGGCAACGCCAAAGAATGACACTTATTCAAGAATTCTTCTAGTTTCTGGCGATCGCTTAAGTCAGTTTGACGAGCATTGATCGCGCATTCGGCAACATCATAATTACCAATATAGGCAAGCCATTTTTCTAAATCTTGCCGAACTAAATAGTTAACCCCTGCATCAGGATATTGCTGACATAGTTCAAATAAGTCATTGGCATCGTGAGCTAATCGACCGTCAGGAAAGTAAAAGGGTTGAGTCATAATCGTAATATTTTATGTTTCAAGCAAGAAAAGTTCAATTTTATCTTGCCACAGGTAGATCGATATAAACTGTTACAAAGTTGCTGAAGATTAATTGAAAAACTAACTTAGGTGCTATACGCTACTAATTAATCAGGCAACCACCACTGAAATCAGCTTCTACTTAATTTTTACTTGCTTAGATTATAGTTAGTGGGGAATTTTCATACCTCTATCTACGGCTGGACGTTGTTGAATCGTTTCATACCAGCGTTAGAGTTGGGAATACTTCTCTAGACTCAATTCCATAAACGGATAAAATCCATCGATTGAAACTATTATTTGTCAGTAACAATGGGCATTTTTACCAACGCTCACAGATAGATATGTTGTTGTTGATTAAACAACGTCCTCATCTCGCTACACTGATAACTGAGTTTAATTATGCGTTTTTAAGAGTTATTGAGTGGATATGAGCAATACAGTTTGGGAATTAGATTTTTATTCACGTCCAGTTTTAGACGAAGATGGCAAAAAGCTTTGGGAAGTTTTAATTTGCGAGAGTCCCAATAGTATAGAGCGATCGCCTGATAGTCTGTTCAAATATGCTCAATATTGCTCGAGTACAACCGTAAACTCTTTATGGTTAAAAGAAGCGATTGAAAAAGCGATCGCCGAAGCGAAAACAGCACCCAAGAAAATTCGCTTTTTTCGCCGTCAAATGAACAACATGATCGTTAAAGCCTGTGAGGATGCGGGTGTTACTCCCCTGCCCAGTCGTCGTACCTATGCTCTTAATCAATGGCTTGAAGAGAGAATCGCTAATTTTTACCCCCAGGAAGCAGGGTTCGATCTCAAAACTGCTAACACTTCCTCTGTACAGTATCCACCCTTAAATGCAATTCCCCTACCTGATGCAGTCAAAGGCGATCGAGGGGATAAATGGGTTTTTGTTAGTCTGTCTGCTGCTGACTTTGATGAGATGAAGGAGTGGGATATTGCTTTTGAAGAATCCTTTGCCCTTTCCTTATTGGATATTAAGCCAGAGACAATTATTCCTGGCTTAATTATCTATTCTCCCCGTGCAACCCCCTTAGCTGCTTGGATGTCTGGACTAGAAATGGGTTATCTACAGCTAGAAACAAATATACGTCCACAGTTACGTTTGGAAACAGGACTTAGTGACAGTTGGACGTTAATTAACTTGACTAATCAAGATACCGTTAAACAAGCCGCAGATTTTGAGTCGGTCAAACAAAAAGCTAACGGCGTTCATTTTCTAGCGGTTCAATCAGATCCAAATTCCGAAGCCTTCGCTGGATTTTGGTTGTTGAAAGACTAACAATCGGCAATGATTAAATTGTAATACAGAAGTATTACAACAATAGTGATAGTCTGCTTCTACTTTTTTATTCTGGCTGTTGCTGAATCGAGGGATAAAATTTAAATCAGCAACACCTTATTTCTTGGCAATAATATAAATGGCATGAATCAAGCCAGGAAAATAGCCCAGCAAAGTTAAGACAACGTTGATCCAAAAATCTGTACCAAAGCCCACCTGAAGAAAAACTCCTAGTGGTGGTATCAAAATAGATAAGAGAATGCGAATAAAGTCACCCATATAATGTTTCTCCCGAGATTAAATTTTTATTTTAAATAGTAGTGATAACCATCATAACTATCTTATGTTGACTAACAATCATACTATTGTTGGATTTTTTGTACTTCCTGTTCGGTGATACTTTCGCTCAATTACACCAGGCTAGTGGTTTGTCGATTTATAATTGAGGGGTTTAGATAAGCTCTTAGCTTTTAGCTTTTAGCTTCCATAAGTTACTCATCATTGATTAACTGACAAAACACTAGTTTTATTTTGATTTAGAAGGAACTAGGCGTTTTTCTAAAGACTTGACGCGGTGATTAGCAGTTTTATTTTCGGGATCGTATTGCAAAGCTTCTCTGTAACTTTCTACGGCTTTCATAATCATCTGCTTTTTCTCGTAGACGTTGCCTAAATTATTCAAAGCAATTACGTACTCAGGATAGAGCTTGAGAGCTTCTTTGTATTGTCTAATAGCGATATCGTATTGCTCTTGAGCAAAGTAAGCATAGCCCATGGCATTGTGAATTAAAGCCTGATTTTCTAACGGCAAATTCTTATCTGCTTTGAGAGCTTTTTGCAGCAAGGAAACGGACTGGACAAACAATTTTTTATCCAAATAAAGGCTACCCAGTTCATAATATTCTTCCGCGGTGCCTGTTTCTTTTTTTAGCTTGCTTTGCAAACGAGAAAAAGTGCTTTCTTGCTTACGGGTTTTAATAACTTCCCGCAGAATATAGATAGCAGCAAAGACTAGGATTGCTAACAAAGCAGAGATATACGCTACTGGTAGATTATCATTCATGGGCGATCGCAATTTAACTTTCGATTTTTAAATTTATTTGATGACTACCAATAATCTTCACACATCTACTAGGGTGAGATCCTGAATAGTTAACAAAATGTTGGCGTTACCGATTTAAGAGATAGAGTCGAAAGCCATCTTTGCCGCTTTTGGGCGCAGTCACTCTATTGACTGTCGATAACTATGAGCTAAAATCTGACTCCAGCGAATAATTTCAGGCTGTTGCCAGATTGGTAAAGGTAAATCGGCTAAATCAGGGATTGACTGGCTTGAGTTATTATTGGTCATTTATCGCTTAATTGTCGCTAGTTGTTTGATGAAAACTCAACTTGTGTTTCCCTAATCGCCATCACCCATTATTGCCATTATTTATTCACAAAACTAACGTAACTGAACTCATTAATGTTGTTCCACTCAGCAATGTCGACACGAAATTGATTCCACTGATCGTAGACTTTTTTGAAAGCAGGACTTTTGTTAGATTCTTCTGTATAGTATTCTGCTGTTGCCGTTTGAGCTGCTTGCAGAATTTCGGGAGGATAAGCGACTAGCTTGGTTCCGCCATTAACTATAGTTTTTAAAGCTTCTCGATTTAAAGCATCATATTGGGAAAGCATATTGAGATTAGCTGCCATCGCTGCGCTTTTCAATATTTCTTGATATTCTACAGGCAGCTTTGACCACTGAGATTTATTTACCTGGATCTCTAAAGTAGGTCCTGGCTCCCACCAACCAGGATAATAGTAATAAGATGCAGCTTTATTTAAACCCAATTTTAGATCGTCATAGGGGCCAACCCATTCCGCAGCGTCGATCGCACCTCTTTCTAAGGCTAAATATATTTCGCCTCCTGGTAATACCTGCACGTTAACGCCTAAGCGGGACATGACTTCTCCGCCCAAGCCAGGAATCCGCATTTTTAAGCCTTTTAAACTTCGCAATGAGCTGATTTCTTGTTTAAACCAACCACCCATTTGCGCCCCAGTATTACCCGCAGGAAAGTTGATGATATTAAAATCACTATACAGTTCGTGCATTGTCTCTAAGCCACCGCCGTGGTAGTACCAAGCGTTCTGCTGTTGACCAGTTAAGCCAAAAGGTACACAACAGCCAAAAGCGAGAGCCGGATTTTTGCCGACGTAATAATAGCTAGCGGTGTGTCCGCATTCTACTGTGCCATTTTGCACCGCATCTAGAACTTCTAAACTAGGAACAATTTCCCCTGCGGCATAGGGTTCAATTGTAAAACGCCCGCCAGTCATTGCTGCTACGCGATCGCACACCATTTGCGCTCCACCGTAGATCGTATCCAGGGATTTGGGCCAACTGGTAACCATCCGCCATCTGACATTAGGCAGCTCGTTTGTCTGAACGTTAGGACTATTGTTGGTTTGATCGCAAGCCACTAGAATGGTGCTGGTAGTAGCGGCGATCGCTAAACGGTCGAGCAGTTGTCTCCGTTTCATAATGATTATATTTATTCGGTCGAATATTTTTTCTTTCAAGCAACCGAATATCATACCAGAGGTTACGCAAAAAAGAGCAATTAGTAGGGGCGAATCGCTCCTACTTTTGACTTGTGATAGAGATCGCCTTATTTAATATTTCGTATCCTTGCTCTAAGCTTTCGATTTGAGATACTTGTTCTCTTAATTTGGCTGCGCCAGAAAATCCTTGGCAATACCAAGCCAGATGTTTACGGGATTGATAGATGCCTCGTTGTCCTTTGTATTCCCACAAACCTAATAGATGTTCTTTGGCGCACTTTAGCCTCATGACAACGGAAGGAGGAGGCAATATTTCTCCAGTTTTCAAAAAATGATCGATTTCTCCAACTAAAAAAGGATAGCCCAAAGTACCCCGCGAACACATTACCCCATCCGCCTGCGTTGTTGCCAAGCAGTTGATCGCAGCCTCTACCGAGAAAATGTCTCCATTGGCAATGACAGGAATAGATAAAGCTCGTTTGACTTGAGCAATCCATTCCCATCGCGCCTTGCCGTTATAACCTTGGGCGCGGGTACGGGCATGGAGAGTCAGCATTTGCGCTCCTTGAGCCTCCATTCTGCGGGCAAAGTCGATAATATTTATTTCGTCATCATCCCAACCGATACGTGTTTTAACTGTCACGGGTACATTGACTGCATTGACTACGGTTTTAACTATTGCCTCGGCAACTTCTGGCTGGCGTAATAAAGAAGAACCCCCGCCTTTTTTAGTAATTTTATTGACGGGACAACCCATATTGATGTCGATGGTATTTGCCCCCTCCGCAACTGCTTTTTGAGCAGCTTCTGCCATGAAGTCTGGACGACAGTCAAATAGCTGGATGCTAATCGGATCTTCATCAGGAGCGATCGCCATTATCGTTGGCAGTTCATTTAGATGATAGATCTCCTTGGCGCTTACCATTTCGGTATAGATCATCGATTCTGGGGCATATCGCCTAACCAACCGCCGAAAGACTAAATCGGTAACTCCAGAGAGAGGAGACTGCAAAACGCGGCTGTTAACCACTACTGAGCCAATTTTAAACGGTGTGGCTAATTGAGTTGTTAATTCCTCAGACAAGCTTGGCAGCTCCATTGAAGAAACCATAATTTGACTATTTCAAATATTTAGGAAGTAAAGAGGCGAATATTGATCCTGATGCTTGCCTAATTAATTAGTAATTGAACGCCACACACCAACTAAAATACCTTGAATTTCTACGTTATCAGCCTCTACTTTGATTGGTTGGTACTTTTGATTTGCTGGCTTGAGAGTAACTTTTTCCTGTTCTTGATAAAAGCGTTTGAGAGTAGTGCCATATCCAGGTACTCTGGCAGCTACAATATCACCATTTTTAACTAATGAACCTGAGTTGAGCGATCGCATGATGGCATAATCGCCTTCATTAATTAAATCCTCAATCATGCTATCTCCTACTACGCGTAATACATAGCAGTCTGATTGAACAAACAAATCTGATAAATCTAGTCTAGTTCTTTCCTCAGCAAAAGGTTCAACTAACCCTCCCGCAGCAATTTCGCCTTCAATTGGCAATCCTTTTTCTGGTTGATGTAAGATTCGAATGGTTCGAGCTTTGCCGTCAGTCCAGTCGATGTAACCCTTGTTCCGTAGTCTTTCTAGCCGACTTTGCACGGGGGCAGGCGATCGCAGATTCATTGCCTTCATCATTTGTCTAATCGACGGTGCGTGCTGGGTGGATTTTATGTATTCGACTAGCCAATCGTAAAGTTCTTTTTGAGCGGGAGTTAGACTTTCCATAGCTTTTTTGTACAGTATGTTTTTGAGGACAAGCTTGTAGCAGAGATCGTCGTCAGACGACTGGGAAGCTTTGCTTCCGCGCAGCCAAAACTTGCTATGTCCATTCAGAACATAGGTACTAAATATTAGAAAACATTAACCCCTACTAAGTCAAGTATCGTTTCGCTCAAGTCAGGGCGAACGCACACACTTATTAACATTTAAAGAAGATTGGCAATAAGCGACCAAAAATAGCTGTCTAAGCTCATGATGCCAACAAGGACGCGATCGCGCAGCAGAGGCAGACGTTGTTTGTTGGTTTTTGCCTGATTCAGTTGAGATTCAATCTCACCTAACAACAATTCTAATTCATCTAGCTCTAAATAAGAGATGTTACTTGCGGGATCGACTCTTTCGGTGGGGGCTTTAACACTAGTAGCAGGATTTGTCGCGATTAATCCACGCGCGATCGCCGCTTTATAGAAAGTGTTAGCGATACTTAAAGCGATCGCAATTAATTATTTTGACTTTTCAGACATCCTCTTAGAAATGTTTTTTAAACCAGCCTAATCGCCAGAAGTAAGTCACTAAAATAAGAGCGATCGCCAACATAACAGACAAACACAAAGGATACCCCCAATACCAGCTTAGTTCGGGCATATTCCAGGGAGAAACTTCGGTATTAAAGTTCATGCCGTAAACTCCTGCCATGAAGGTTAAAGGGATAAATATGGTGGAAATTACCGCTAACAGTTTCATTACCTCGTTCATTTTATTGCTAACTGCCGATAGGTAAACATCCATTAATCCTGATGCCAGTTCCCGGTAGATTTCGATCGTATCGATGATTTGTACGGTGTGATCGTAGCAGTCCTTAAAATAACGTAATACTTGTTCTTCGATCAGAGGATGACCATCTCTGATTAAAATATTTAGCACATCTCGTTGTGGCCAAATAGCACGCCGTAAAGCCAGAAGTTCTCGCTTAATCTGGTGAATTTGGGCTAAAGTTGCGTTTGTAGGTCTTCCTAAAACTAGTTCTTCTAATTCCTCTATTTTTTCACCATAAACCTCTAAGACAGGAAAATAGCCATCAATAATCGTATCCCAAAGAGCATAAGTTAGATAATCAGCTTTCTGGTGCCGAATTATTCCTCTATCCTTGCTCAAGCGATCGCGCACAGGAGTAAAGCAGTCTTGCTCGGGTTCTTCCTGTACTGTTAGTAAATAATTTTTCCCCAAGACAAAACTAACCTGTTCTAACCAAAGCCTTTTGTCCTTTGCTTCAAAATTAACCATCTGGGTAATTAATACCAATTGCTCTTGATAGTCTTCTAGTTTGGGACGTTGGGGAACATTGACTATATTTTCTAGTAATAAAGGGTGTAAATTAAATACTTGTGCCAGCTTCTCCAACGTCAGCTTATTGCCTAAGCCACCAACATCAAACCAGGATACTGATTCGGTTGTATCAAGATAAGCGACGCATTCTTCTGGGGTTAAATTGGTCGCATACTGATGTCGATCTTGATTGTAGTCAATTAAATTAATTTCAGGAGGTTTAGCCCGATCTGCAATCGAGATCGTTCCTGGCATGCTACCTGGTTGATTGTGAAAATAATTTAAAGAAATCTGCTGATAAGAGTCACTACCTTGATCGAGCAAGTCAGTATTGGCAATCATAGAAAGTCGTGGTGAATTGTATACTATCTAATTTTCGCCTTACTTTATATTTTATAGTTATGATCAATTCGAGTATATGGCTGTAACCATTTGGGAGTTAAAATATAGATTAATAGCGACTCTTTGTCATTGGTTGACGACGACGTAAACGATACATAGTTAAACCAGTGATCGATTCTTTTTGGAAGACAAGTAAGCTTCCAGTTAAACCGACAATTACCAAGATTAGTCCCACGGCTAAACCGATGTAGCGGTGGAGACAAAAAGCTAGGTTACGAATTTTTCTAGTGTTCAAACTTAAAGAACAGATTGAAGAAAAGCTTGTCTTATTAGCAAAAGATTCGTTAGACAAAAGCTTAAAACTCCACTGAAACTGTTCCTGAAATAGTAAAAGGCGCGCCAGGATCTACACTTGTGCGGGAGCCAAAATTGCTAAACCGTGATGCAGAGAAATAGTCAATATCAAACAGGTTTTCGATGTTTAATTGCGCGCGCCAATTATTGCGTTCATAAAATAAAGCAGCATCAGTGCGGAAATAACCAGGTAAAGTATAGGAATTATCTAAATCGCCAAAGCGATCGCTCAAATACAAAAATCCTAAATCAAAACCCAATCCTTCAAGATTTCCTTGTTGCAATTCATAAGTCGTCCAGAGACTAAACTGGTTATCGGGGACATTAGCCAAATCGTTATCGACGATATCCGTATTGTCTTCACTGACAAAAGCATCAAGATAGGTATAGCCAGTAGTAATATTCCAACCAGGTGAGATTTCTCCTCCTAAGTTGAGTTCGATTCCGCGACTGGCGACTTCTCCTGTTTGAATCGAAAAAGCTGGATTAGCAGGATCGGGTGTCGATACATTTTGTTTACGAATATCGAAAGCAGCAAAAGTAAAGCTGAGTTGTTCGGCTAAATCTGCTTTTACGCCTACTTCAAACTGTCTTCCTGTCTCAGGATCAAAGCTAGAATCATCAGGATTTAGACTGGCAGCAAAAGAAGGAAAAAAGGAAGTTGTATAAGAAGCATAAACTGATACAGGTTCAATTGGCTGATAAACTACGCCAAATCGAGGGGTAAAATCACTATCGGACTGCTCAAACTCGATTCTAGGTTCGCCTAAATCGCGTTCAGTGCGGAGTTGATCGGCATAATCGAAACGAAGTCCCGCTAATACTTTTAAATTGGCTAAAAGATCGATTTGATCTTGTAGATAAACACCAATTGTATCTACATTATCATCGCGGAAAAACTCAGGAGCAAAGTCAAAAGGTTCTTCTGTATAAACTGGATTGAAAACATTAATCGAGGGATAGGGGGGAAATTGAAAACTCGGATCTTCAGCATCGTGACGGTATTCAGTCCCAAACAAAAGCTGATGTTGAATTGAATCAGTCTTGAACTTACCGATTACTTCGGCATTAGTAAAGAACCGATTGTAATCACCACCAGTAGCATAGGCAGTACGTTCAAGTTCTCCTGTTGCTTCATCAAACGAATCAGCTAAAGTTCCCAATCTTTTCGGATTGTATTGGATATATTGCAGCGTGTGTCCGATTGACCAATCTTGATTAAATCGATGATTCAATCTATAACCAAGATTAAACTGTTCTTGCTCGAACTCGCCAAAATCTTCCCCCAAAAAACGCTCTTTCGGAACATCCACTACACCATCGCCAAAAGCCACTAAGCCTTCATCTGTCGTTTCGCGATCGCTGACATATTGACCATAAAAATCAATTGAGGTATTGGGACTAATATCCCAAGTAATTATCGGAGAAACTAAAAATCTTTCCCCATTGACAAAATCACGGAAGCTTTCGTAGTTCTCATAAGACACATTCAAGCGATACCTAACTGTCTTAGACTCATTCAAAGGTGCAGAAAAATCTAAAGCACCTCGGTAAGTATTAAAACTGCCTGCGGTAAAAGAAACTTCGTAAAACGGCTCACTTAAGGGTTTCTTAGAAACCAGGTTAATAATTCCCCCTGGTTGTCCTTGACCAAATAGCACGGAGGCTGGCCCTTTTAGCACTTCAACACTTTCAAGATCAGTAGCACTAAGAGGTGCTAAAGAAAAGTAACTAATACCATCTCGAAATTGTTCACCATCAAAACCTCGGATCAAAAAACCAGGCCCACTACCGCTAGTTCCTCTCCCACTAGCAGAAACTACACCGCTTACCGTTTCTAAGGCATCTCCTACTTCGGTAACGTTGCGGTCTTTTAATACTTGCTGTGGTACTACTTGAAGTGATAATGGCGTATCCTTTATCGGTGTATTTGTCCCCGTAGCTGTACTAGCATCAGGAACATAATATCCTTCTTCTTCTGCTTCACCAATTGCCGTTCGTTTTGACTAACAGGAGCTGATTTTTCCTTTGCTTTCGCTTCTAAACTAGGTAATAAAATTAAAAACATTGATAATAAAGGCATATTAAGCCAAGACAATCTATGGCGATCGCGACTCTTCATCCAACAGTTCCTCACCCAAAAGAGATTAATTCTCAATAAAAATCTAAAAAGTTATTCTACATAATTTCGCGGAGTTTGTCTAGATAGTGGCAGTTAATGTTATCTATTTGTCATAAATGTTCTGAGAGGCGATCGCATCTATGGCATTGGTGACAAGTTAGGGTTGTGTGTTGTTTGTCAATTGTTTTGTAGCTTTGAGCTTCTTAGCTTTGAAGACATTTTAAAGTTAATCCTCTTTTTTAAAGCCCTCAAGGATAAACGATCGCTTATTAATTAGCTTTAACCTATATTTAGTGTCAAGTCAGAAGGGACATGGTATGACCAAGCAAAAAATGAGTGGCTGATTATACTTCAAGGTGTGGGGGAATTAAGCTATGAGGATGGTTCTCGTATTAAGCTAACTACAGAGGATTATCTTTTAATACCTGCCCACCTAAAACACCGAGTTGAGTATACCAGTACTGAACCTCCTTCTCCTTGTATTTGGCTGACGATCTTTTTTTAATTCAAGATGAATTTTACTGACAAACTGAACCAGGCGATCGCAAGTAATAATAGTCTCTTGATTGTCGGACTCGATCCTAATCCCGAAATGATGTCTTCTGAATATTTTCAAGAAGAGCGTGATTTAATCGAAAGTATTGAAACTTGGTTGTTGTGGGTAATTAAATCAACCAGCGATCGCGTCTGCGCCTACAAGCCAACTTTAGGTTTTTATCAGGCATTGGGTATACCAGGATTACAGCTATTAGAGCGAATCTTGATGGCTATCCCTGAATCTATTCCCGTGATTTTAGATGCCAAACACAGCGATCTCAATACTAGTACCGTCTTTGCTAAAGCTATTTTTGAACAGTGGCAGGTGGATGCGATTACGCTTACTCCCTATGCAGGACAAGATCATGCTGCACCCTTTTTAGTTTATTCCGATAAGGCAGTATTTATTCTTGCTCATACCTCTAACCCTAAAGCAGAAACTTTACAGCGGTATCCTAATCTAGAACAACCATTTTATCTACAGGTAGTTAAAGAGGTGCAGTCTTGGGCAACTCCTCAACAGCTATATCTAGAGGTTGGTACGACTAATATTGAGGTGCTAGGAAAAATTAGAGCGATCGCGCCTGAAAGGACAATCTTACTACGTAGTTTATGGAGTAAAAAAAATAACCTAGAATCTCTAATTAATATTGGGCTAAACAGTACTGGCGAAGGATTATTAATTCCTATTCCTCAAGACTTTCTCTCTAGCAATAATCTCGCTACAGAAGTTGCCAACCTCAATCAAAAACTTAATACCTATCGCGAAGCCAAAAGTACCCAGGGTGCTACCTGTGAACTCTGGACACCTGATGTCTGTTTACTGACACAGCATCCTTATCAAGATCTGATTCTCGAATTGTTTGATATTGGCTGTTTGCTGTTTGGAGAATACGTTCAGGCTTCGGGAGCGACTTTTTCTTATTATATTGACTTGCGAAAAATAATTTCTAATCCACATCTATTTAATCAAGTTCTCGATGCCTATGGTGATATTGTCAAGACGCTAGAGTTTGATCGCATTGCTGGTATTCCCTATGGTGCATTGCCCACTGCTACAGGATTAGCCTTAAATCTTCAGCGTCCGATGATTTTTCCCCGCAAAGAAGTCAAGGCACATGGTACTCGTCGTCTCATTGAAGGTAACTTTGATCCAGGAGAAACGGTAGTTGTCATTGACGATATTTTAATTAGTGGCAAAAGCGTCATGGAAGGGGCAGACAAGTTAAAGTCGGCTGGTTTAAAGATTAAAGATATTGTCGTTTTTATCGACCATGAAGGAGGGGTAAAAGATCGGCTAGCAGAAAACGGCTATCGCGCTCATTCGGTTTTAAGTATTTCCGAAATTACCGATACTCTTTACGAATCTGGACGGATTAATCAAGAGCAATATAATTCTTTTCAGCAAAATCATTAAACAACAGCTAAATAAAAAGCTAGATCTTTTAGATTTAAAACCAATCGGATTTAGTATAACTAAGTAATAGTTAATAATGCTTGATGAGTAAATTTTATGTCAGCCAAGTTTTCTCATCCTTATCAACCACTGTTACTGCGTATTCTTCATGGTTTAACTGGCTTATTCGCGATCGCGGCGATAATTACTGCTTTTTGGACTTACGATACTTATGATGGGCGTTGGGGAAGAATTCCGTTACCTAAATTTACCGAAATTGAGGGTATTCATGGAACATTTGGCTTGTGGACATTACTGATCTTTCCCTTCTTTGTTGTCTATGCTTTTAATCGAGGTCAACGAAGATTAATTCAGTTAGATTCTTACAGTAAATTGACTCAATTGGGTCAACCAATCTGGTGGTACACTTTACATCGCTTAGTTAATACCTTGAGCATTTTAGCAATAACTTTTGCCGTATTTTCAGGCAAGATGATGAGCGAAAAGTGGCTACCTCAAGGAGAACTTAATCATTTTTGGTACTATGCTCATCTTATTTCTTGGCTAATTTTAGTAGCTTGCATCGCCCTTCATCTATTAATGAGTATTAAGGTAGGAGGTATGCCCTTAATCTTATCGATGATTAATTGGCAATTTCGCAGTAAGGATAGCCCTACTTTATGGCGCAAACATCTGGCTAATTGGCGGAATTATTTTAGTATCGCCGTGCTTAAGCAGTGGTTATTTCCTTTTTCTTTGCTAAAAGTTTTAGAAGCTTTCGTATTAATTACTATTGCCTTAGCTTGGATAATTTCCCTAGTAAAAGAAATTGGTTGAGCGAAATAAATTTAAATTGCCAGAGAAATGTATAGTCCTTCACCACAAGTCATTCATCTGCAAAATCAAGAATTGGGTGGTTTGCGATGATTTGCCTATCCATCAGAAACAAATGACTTCTGACTTCTAAGTGTTATACGCTTGTAGTACTTTTGACTTACGTCATCTAGAGGAAGAATGGAGAGGTAGAAAGGCTTTTAACTTTTTTTACTCTCTCTGCTGTTGTTCCTCATTATTTATCCCTTCAATTACTGGGGAGTTTTTTGTAATTCTGGTCGTTCTTCTGGCACGATCGCTCCTTCGACAGGACACACTTGCAAACAGATGCCGCAGTCAATACAGGTAGCAAAATCGATCCAATACCAGTCTGTTCCTTTAGCATTCTTTCCAGGCCCTTCATGAATACAGGCGACTGGACAAGCATCAACACAATCGGTTACTCCTTCGCAAGTTTCGGTGACAATAGAATGAGGCAAAGTAAGTTTCTCCTTTAAGTTTTACCAAGAACTTTATCTCTGCCTGAGATCTTAGCAGAATTTAGATCCCAGTTTAAAACTCCTGTATCACCATTTAAAATAACTGGTTGTCCTACGGGTAGTGCGGCGTTGGCGCCATCATGACCAAAAGGCAGATCGTAAACCACAGGAATATTTAAATCTTCTAGGCGATCGCGCAACACTTCGGTGATTGTCCAGCTACTACTTCCAGGATAGGGTTCACAACGGCTAAAACGACCTAAAGCAATGCCTTTAATTTGTTTTAATACGCCCATCATGCGCCATTGAGTCAACATGCGATCAATGCGATAAGGATATTCGGTAACATCTTCTAAAGCTAAAATTGCCCCAGCCAAGTTAGGCTGCACAGGTGTTTTTAATAGATGGGTAGCTACGGTTAAATTAGCAGGCAATAATATTCCCAAAGCCTTGCCACCACCTCCCGCTTTACCCTGTAAGGCATCTAGTCGTCCTGTTTCGAGATAATTAAACATTCTGGCGATCGCCCATTCTGGTTCTGCTGCTAAAGTCGTTAATACGGATCCATGAAGACCAGAAACTCCCTCTGTAGCCAAACTCCACAATAAACTAGTAAAGTCAGAAAACCCAATTAGCCACTTATGATTGACAATTTGATTTTTGTCCGTATTGTACCAACTCCAGTCTTCTAATAACCTTGCCCCACCATAGCCACCCCTGACGGCAATAATTGCTTTACATTCGGGATTGTGCCAAGCTGCTGCGAGATCGTCACGACGCTGGCGATCGCTTCCTGCTAGATAACCACAACGGGATTGATAATTGTTGCCCAATTCAATCCGATAACCTCTTTTACGCCATATTGTTAGACCCTGTTCTAAAGTGTCTGTTGCTTGGACTGCACCCGAAGGTGCGATCGCCACAACTAAATCTTCAGGCTGAAGTGCTGGGGGCAAACGGCATGGTTTTAGTAATGAATCAGGGAATGTTGGCATCGCTATAACTGCAAGATTTTTGTAGCTTGAGTTTGCAGTATACTCGCTACATTACTGAATTTTGTCGGAACTATTTTACGCCAATTTTACGTTAACTTTTTCTCTTGTTTTCCAGACAATATTCCCTCGCTTTATAAAGTTGCTTTATGTTAAGTTGATTTTTATAAAGTTTTAAGCTGAGCAAAATTAGAGAGAATATCATGGCATTAGAAATTCCCAATGCGGTCAAAACTTGGTCGCAATTTGGTCACCCAATATTAATGTGGGTTTTGTTGGGTCTTACTGTTTACGCGTTATATTTAGGAATCCAATACTCCAAAATTCGGAGTGCAGATAAAGAAACGAGAAAAGAATTACTCAAGAAAAACTTTGGTCAAAGACATCATCAAATAGGTTCTATTTTATTGTCTCTAATGGTTTTAGGTAGTATAGGTGGTATGGCAATTACCTATATAAACAATGGCAAACTGTTTGTCGGACCTCATCTTTTAGCAGGATTAGGGATGACTGGCCTAATTGCTGTATCTGCATCTCTAGTTCCCTATATGCAAAAAGGTCATACCATAGCTCGTAATACTCATGTTTCCCTAAATATTTTACTTTTAGGATTATTTGGGTGGCAAGCAATCAGCGGAATGCAAATCGTGCAAAAGATCATAGATCGGATGATGTCATAGCTGTTGATTAAAAATATGCAACTATAAGTAAAGTAAAGTCTATGAATACATATTGAAAACTTAAAGATTTCTCGGAGCAAAAGGCTCGCTCTAGGATAAAAATTAATCTCCAAGAAATGTATCGATACATCTAGCTGAAAAACAATTATTTCAAGATGGAGATTTTATTGCCCCTGTTGATTGGGATGAATTCGAGTAATTTAACGATCAATAGTTGAGCAAAAGCTAGGAAGTCGAATAATAATTTTATTCGGCTTCCTATTGATTTAATTCTTTTAAGCAGAACATTGTTAGAGTTTGTTTACCTTATTCAATTGTCTACTGCTTTTTGGTGGCATTGATAAATTGTGGCTAGTATGGAAATCTTGCTGCACTTTGTAGGTTAGACGCGGTGATATCTGACGAACTATTTGAGCTAATAAGCGATCGCCTGTAGTTTGAACTAAGCTAGAAGATAGCTTAGCAATAAATTGGGGAAATTCAACCTTAACCTTCAAATCTAATTCCCAGCTTACTTGAGTAATGCGATCGGGTATAGTCGCCTGTTTAGAAAATAATCCTTTGTTTGCTACTGGGTAATTTTCAATGGCTGCTTCTTGCAACTTCATCGATGCTTGATAGTTTACGTCATATCCCAAAGAATCGTAGTCGGGAATAGGAATGGTATGCATCAAATAAACTCGATCTACAGGAGGTTTTAAGACTACCCCGATTTTTGGCTCAACTTCATAGCCAAAAGAACCGTATTTGCCAACGGTTAGAACATAGCCATTGTCTATTAAAGGTTCGACTTTCATTGGTTGAGCGCAACGACAAAACCAACCTTCGTGGGCATTTAAATACTGCGCCACCTGATCCACGTCTCCATACATATCCATTCGTCCATTAAATCCAACTTCAAAGACAAATGTGGTCTGCTGTTCAGCAGAATTAGTACAAGTGAGCTGCATAGAATCAGGTGAAGAAATTTCTAAAAATGTACTTTGTGGATGATTAATAAATTTAGACTGCATATCTTTATTTAAACTAACGCTTTATAACTTCCCCTTGCTGTTAATATGATTACAACAAAGGTGTTAATAATCAGCTAAACATCTTTTTATTAAAGTAGGTGTGATTAGGATTTTTATGCGGATATTAGTTGCAGGAGCCACAGGAAAAACTGGTAGACACATTGTTAGACAGCTAATCAACAATGATGTTCCTGTGAAAGCTTTGGTTAGAGATCTCGAGCAGGCAAAAACAATCTTGCCCACAGAAGCAGAATTTGTCTTGGGAGACGTATTGCAGCCCGCAACTTTTGAGTCCGCTCTTTCTGATTGTAACGTTCTAATTTGTGTAACTGGCGCTACTCCTAGTTTGAACCCCACAGGTCCTTATCAGGTTGACTATCAAGGAACTAAAAATTTAGTAGATGCTGCCAAAAAACAAGGCATAGAGCATTTTATTTTGGTTTCATCTCTATGTGTTTCTAAGTTTTTTCATCCTCTAAATTTATTCTGGCTAGTTTTGTACTGGAAAAAACAAGCCGAGGCTTATATTCAAAAAAGCGGTATTTCTTATACGATTGTTAGACCAGGAGGGCTTAAATCAGAAGACAATTCTGATAAGATTGTTATGTCGAGTGCTGATACTTTATTTGAAGGCAGCATTCCTCGAGCCAAAGTAGCTCAGGTATGCGTAGCAGCATTGTCTCAACCCCAAGCTAAATCAAAAATCGTCGAGATAGTGGCAAACCCTGAGGCAGAAGCTAAAACCTTTGAACAACTATTTGCTAGTATTGCTTGAAATGCCTAAGTCATCTAACTTAATCTAATTAAAGTGTTATTATTAGGGCAACATTTTATGGCAAATTTTTAATTTTTAAATATATCACGGAGTTTGAATATTAGGCTGTAAACAGATGCAACTAGTCAATCAAGCTAAAAAGTTTTTTTATTTAAGTTGTTTAATGTTACTGCTCCTGAAATTAAGAGATATTAGTAAACTCCAGGCGCATTTCGATTGGCAAAATTATAGGCAAGCATTATCAAAGCTCTTTAATTATTGGCAGATAGGGCAGCAATCTTCAGCACCAAATGCCAATAATGTTTCCCCCAGTTTATACGGTACTCAGCCATTGGTTATGCAGGGAGGAGATCCTTATATCAGAGCCTTAATGCGGACAATTACTGCCAGTGAAGCGAATGTTTCACATCCCTATAATGTCATCTATGGTGGTGAGCAGATTGACAATCTTAGTAGTCATCCTGAAGTCTGTGTCCCCATTGTAGCTGGACCCAATATAGGCAACTGTACTACTGCTGCTGGGCGATATCAAATGCTTGATTTTACCTGGAGTGAACAAGCGCAAAAATATCATCCCGATCCTTCAGGTATTTGGCGGTGGCAAACCTACAGTTTTGAAGCTCAATATCAAGATGCTGTCGTTCACAGTTGGTTAAGCGATATTAATGCCTGGGGAACAGATATTCCTCAACTACTGAGACAAGGAGAAATAACTCGGGTGCTGAAGTTGCTTTCTGGTACTTGGACGAGCCTTGGCTATGGTATTGAAACTAATTCTATGAGCAGTTATTTGCCTCAAATTTATCAAAATATGTTGCGGCAAGAACTCAGCTAGTATCTCGATTTTTGGGAAGATATGCAAGTATTTGCTGTAGATATGTAGTATATTATCATACTGGAGTTTACAGCAAAATAACAGCTAATTATTTTAGCTTCTAAATATTGTCATAGAGTTTTAAACTGAATAGTTTTTTTATTTTTGGTTTGATTAATACAGCTTATTTTCAACGCTTTTCAGGTTTAGAGTTAATGAATCAGCTAAACCTGAAAATACCAGTGAACTTCGGAAAACGAGTTTGAAAAAACTAACTTTTTATAGCTTGGTTGTAAGGTAGATATAACTAGAGTCAGAAGCCTTTTATTGTGTCATAACTATTATAAGATTGTCATAACTATTACAAGATTGTCACAACTATTACTACACTAATTGTATAAATTAAAGTTTATTAGCTGAATATTGTCTAATTTTTGTAAATCTAGTTAAGTGAACCCTGAAGACCCAATCCTTAATTTAAAACTAAAGGTTTGTGCATGATAGATAGTGTTTGTTTAAACTAAGCATAATTTATACTTAAAGTGAAAACTTATACACCGCTGCTTTATTCTGAAAAGATTAAAAGACCAAATCGGAAATACTTCTTAAATAACATCATAGGAGAAGATTTTTTGATATTGCTATTGGCTTTCACATACCATAGTATCCATCCTTGGTCAAACGGTTTGGGCTTATTTTTTCTGCAAATTTCTTTTTGGTGTATTTATGAGCTGGGATATATAGAAAATGACATAATCGGCGATAAATTTGAGGATACAGCAATTCTTTCCGATAATTACACTTCTTTCAAGTATACATTTCCTCTCTGGCAACCTTGGGTATGGTCTTTATTTTTATCAGCTATAGGTACTATTATTCTTGCTCCCGATCTAGTTATTGCCAACCAACTAATTATCCCGATCGCTTTTAGCGAACGTAATTACCAGCTATTGAAGATATCCGAAGGTTTTTTGTTTTGGTTTGTTTTTTTATTATTTTTAAGATTTTTGTTTCATATTTATAATCATCTTAATAAGCAAAGCAGAGTTTGGTTTTACTTGCTGCTACAAGCCTGTCGTTATTGCGGTTATTTAGTTTTGCTGACCACTAACACTATCGGAGCAATCTTATTGGTCAGTAGCGTTTTAACTCGCTCTATTCAGTATGTTTTGTATCGTTACCTAGGAGGAAAAAGCAATAGCTGGCCAATGGACTTTCCCAGATATTTCTTTTGTCTTTTAATCTTTTTATTATTGATGGGTACTTTAGCCGCTAATGACCGAGATTTATTTTTAATTCTTAACTATCAAGTGCTGTTAATTAGTGTATTTTGTTGGGCGAGAGGCTACAAACAGTTCTATAAAGTATTTTCTCAGTTTCTTCACGTAAGCAAAGACGGTTCTAATCAGGTTGATTGAAGAGTTAGCTGTTTTGCTCAATTTATCTGACTATTTTTTTAGCTGTAGCTGATTAACTAAATCATCAAAAGGTTGCCAATCATTTGTTTCGCTGATTGATTGCCAAACCGATTCAATTAAAGGTCGTAATAATGCAGTTTGAGGATTTTGGGCTACGAGGCGATCGCCAATGCGATTCATCTCGGCAACGGGTACTTGATTTAAGCATTGATGATAAAAGCTACGCCAGTTAGTGGTTACTTGTGAGCTAAAGTTAGCGTTTTCCAAAATTAAGCTGCTATCTTCTCGCCAACCGTAATTAAATCCTTGAGCTAGTTCAGCAAAGAAACCATGATAGCTAATTTCAGTAGCTCTTAATAAATTGACGGTTTGAGTTACTAGTTCAGTTCCCAAAAATCCCAAAAAGCGATCAAATCCTAATTTTTGCAGCATAAGTTGTTGATAATGTTGTTGATAACAATCATCAAATTGAGCTAACCCTGCCGCCAAATTCGATTGTTCCGCAACCATTGCCAGAGGTAATTGCAGCATTTCTAAATTAGACTTGCAGATATATGGCTGATTACCGTAACTATAGCGTCCACCATAGTCAAAACTAGCTGACGTAAATCGAGCATCATAGGTAGGAATAAAAGCATAAGGACCATAATCAAAACTTTCCCCAGCGATCGACATATTATCCGTGTTTAAAACTCCATGACAAAATCCGGCAGCCATCCACTGTGCTACTAGCTGCGCTACTCTAGCGACTAACTCCGTATAGAAGTGACTATATTTATCCTTGGTATTGGCAAGATCTGGGTAGTAAACCGCAACAACGCTGTCTAATAGCTTTTCAATCAGATCGGGACGTTTAAGATAGTGCAATCTTTCAAAAGTACCAAAACGAATATGAGACTTGCTAAACCGAACCATTACCGATGAGCGAGTTGGGGAAGGTTCATCACCCCGCCATAAAGCTTCGCCAGTTTCAATTAGACTTAAGCAACGAGAAGTATTAACTCCTAATTGATGCAAAGCTTCCCCAGCTAAAACTTCTCTTACTCCTCCTTTGAGAGTCAGTCTACCGTCGGCACTACGAGAATAAGGTGTTCTACCCGAACCTTTTGTTCCTAGGTCATATAAATTTCTGTCTACACCTCGAAGTTGCCCATATAAGAAACCCCTGCCATCGCCTAAAAAAGGATTATATGCACCAAATTGATAGCCATGATAACGTAAAGCTAAGAAAGGTCGGACTCCGTTAAACTTACCAAAGGCATCAATAAAATCAGCATCACTAACTAAACCTGGTTGCAAACCAAGCAAAGGTAGTAATTTATCGTTGCGAAAACGCAAATAATGTGCGGGGAATTCAGCAGCAGCTACAACATCATAATAATCATCACCTAAATTTTGCATCACAGATTGATACTCAAGGTTTAGTAGAGGATTAGAGTTGGTTTTCATAAAGGCGATCGCGTTGTATGTTTAAATTTAAATTAGCCAGACACATTTGAAGCCAAAATCAATTTATGCTAGCGTTCAATTGATGTTAAAAGCTTAATTAGCTTAAAGTTAATCAAATCTATAAGTAAATTGTTTTTTCTTATTTTTTACTTCCATGCCAGATCCAATTATGTATCAAGAGGATGGCTATGTTGTCCTCGAATCAGATTTACCTGAACAATTCATGACCTCAGCAGAATTAGAAGCCAAACTAATGAATCTCTTGTTGTCAGAGGAAGTGATTATTCCCAAGGAACTAAAGCAGTTTGACTCTGCTCAATTGCAGGCACGACATTTAATGAACAATTACTTTGAATTAGATATAGGTGTTGATAAATACTTGCAGTGGTATGTTGTGCGTTTAGAAAAGTAAACTACACTTTAAACGGCTACTTTGTTACTTATTGCTTATTTTTTTAATCAAAGAATAAAGCCAAAAATCTTTAAATGGATCTGTGTATTGAGCTAATGGCCAAATAACAAAATAAGGTTGATGAACAACTTGGAGTAGAGGCAAATCATCTTCCGAATCGGTGACTAGAATTGCTGATTTTATTTCCGACTTTGATAAGACTTCGTGCATCATCAACAGTTTCCCCTGATGGCGATCTTTCGCCCCTCGCCAAAATCGACAGCCAACTAAGCGATCGCATCTCACTGGTAAATGCTGGAGTATCGGGTTAATTATTAAGTTAAAGCCTAAGCTAGCTATGATAATAGTTGCATCGGCATTGCTGTTTATCGCTGAAATTAATTCAGTATTAGCATAGTCTTTAGCTAGTTTCTTGGCTTTTGGCTGCCAAAGCAGCAGCGACCAAGGTAGTAGTATGGTAGGCACAATGACTAAAAACCAATCTCTAACCCTATTTCCTTTGAATGGTAGTGGTAGCCAAACCCAAGGTCTTAATATTTTTAAGAGAATGATTAAGATAAAGCCAATTAAACGGGGACGTAGACTATTAATATATTCTGCCGTAGAGTTTCTAAGTAGTAATGTCTCATCAAAATCGATGATTATATGCGTGTCGGCGGTATTAGCGATCGCAGCAGTAGCTTGTTCTGGCGTAACGGTCGTAATGCTGTTAGTTTGATTTTTTTCCATTAGCCAAAATTGACCTAATAATTATGATGAGATTGTTCGAGAAAATCATATCAGTTGCTATATTACCCATCAATCATCAAAATCAAAGATAATTACTATACAGGCTAGTTTTAAAAAACCGTGAAAGTTAGAGATTATCTAAACTATTTATACTATTTAAGTAGTTATCAAATTTCACCGTAGCAATCTATAGGAGTAACCCCAGTCGTGGAGTCACGATACAACGCAGCAGAAATAGAACAAAAATGGCAACAGCAATGGCAAGAATCGGGAATAGACAAAACTCCCCAACAGAGTGAGCGACCAAAATTCTACGCCTTGTCTATGTTTCCCTACCCTTCAGGCGACTTACACATGGGCCATGTGCGTAACTATGTAATTACGGATGTAATTGCTCGTCTGAAGCGAATGCAGGGTTATCGAGTACTACATCCTATGGGTTGGGATGCTTTTGGTTTGCCCGCCGAAAATGCAGCGATTGATCGCGGTATTCCTCCTGCCGAATGGACATTTAAAAATATTGCTCAAATGCGCGCTCAGCTACAGCAATTAGGACTTTCCATCGACTGGGACAAAGAGGTTGCTACTTGCTCTCCTGACTACTATAAATGGACACAGTGGCTATTTCTACAGTTTCTTGATGCAGGGTTAGCTTATCAAAAAGAAGCTGCCGTTAACTGGGATCCTATAGACCAAACCGTATTAGCAAATGAACAGGTAGATAGTGAAGGGCGCAGTTGGCGCTCTGGGGCAATTGTCGAACGCAAGTTGCTTAAACAGTGGTTTTTTAAGATCACTGACTACGCCGAAAAGCTCTTGCAAGATTTAGACCAGCTAAAAGGTTGGCCCGAACGAGTCAAAACCATGCAGGCGAACTGGATTGGTAAGTCTGTGGGAGCATATTTAGAATTTGCGATCGCGGGTAGAGACGACAAGATTGCTGTTTTTACTACCCGTCCTGATACCGTATACGGTGTAACCTATGTGGTGCTTGCTCCAGAACATCCTTTGACTCCCGAAGTAACTACCCCCGAACAGCAAGAAGCGGTATCAGCATTTATCGAAGAAATTAAAGGGGAAAGTGAAATTGAACGAACTGCTGAAGATAAACCCAAGCGGGGTATTTTAACTGGCGGGAAGGCAATCAATCCTTTCAATGGCGAAGAAGTGCCAATTTTAATTGCTGACTATGTTTTGTATGAATATGGTACTGGCGCAGTAATGGGCGTACCTGCCCATGACGTTAGGGATTTTAAATTTGCCACAGAGAAAGGTTTGCCGATTAAAACCGTAATTGTCCCCGTAGGGGCGAACGGTAAGGCAGTTGTGGTGGGCGGTTTCACCGACATAAACAAACTGCCGCACCCGAAGGGCTGTTCGCCCATCCCCAATGCCTACATCGAACCTGGAACGATAGTTAATTCTGGACAGTTTAACGGTATGCCTTCGGTGGAAGGTAAAGCCAAAATTATCGAGTACGCCGAACAACAAGGCTATGGTCAAGCACGGATTCAATATCGTTTGCGCGACTGGTTAATTTCCCGCCAAAGATATTGGGGTTGCCCGATTCCCGTAATTCACTGTGATGACTGTGGTACTGTACCCGTACCAGCTCAAGATCTGCCCGTAGAGCTACCCGAATCTATAGAACTATCAGGGCGAGGAGGATCTCCTTTAGCACAGTTGGATAGCTGGATTAATGTAGATTGTCCCCGCTGTGGCAAGCCTGCTAAACGAGAAACCGACACGATGGATACTTTTATCGATTCATCTTGGTATTTCCTGCGTTACAGCGACGCTAACAACACTGAAACCGCTTTTGCTCAGGATAAGGTTAATGACTGGATGCCTGTCGATCAATACGTCGGCGGTATCGAACACGCTATTTTGCACTTATTATATTCTCGCTTCTTTACTAAAGTATTGCGCGATCGCGGTTTACTCAACTTTGATGAACCGTTTAAACGCCTGTTAACCCAAGGCATGGTGCAGGGATTAACTTATAAAAATCCTCAGACTAATAAATATATTCCTGCTGCTGATGTTAATCGTGAGCAGCCGATAGATCCTGAAACGGGAGATAAGCTAGATGTTTTCTTTGAGAAAATGTCTAAGTCTAAATATAACGGTGTCGCCCCTGAAGATGTTATTGCCGCTTACGGCGTAGATACAGCCCGTATGTTTGCCATGTTTAAAGCACCACCTGAGAAAGATTTGGAATGGGATGATGCTGATGTTGAAGGGCAATTTCGCTTTTTAAATCGGGTTTGGACTTTGGTAACAAGTTATGCTCCTGCTAAAGTAACTGAACAATCTCCAGAACTAACTAAAGCCGAAAAAGACTTACGCCGAGCTATTCATACGGCAATTAAGGAAATTACGGAAGATTTAACTGGAGATTATCAGTTTAATACTGCTGTCTCGGAATTAATGAAGTTAAGTAATGCTCTTAAGGATTCTCAGTGCAAAACTTCTCCAGTTTACCAAGAAGGTATTGAAACTTTAGTTCTCTTGCTTGCTCCTTTGGCTCCCCATATTGCTGAAGAGCTTTGGAGTTGTTTGGGGAACACTGAATCAGTCCATCAACAGCAATGGCGAGAAGTAGACCAATCTGCTTTAGTAGTAGATGAGATTACCTTAGTAGTGCAAATCATGGGTAAAACTCGCGGTACGATTCAAGTTCCTGCTAGCTGTGATAAAGCAGCCTTAGAAAAGTATGCCACCGAATCAGATATTGCTCAAAAGTATATTGAAGGGAAAGAGGTGAAAAAGGTCATTGTTGTACCTAATAAGCTAGTTAACTTCGTTGTCGCTAAGTAATAGTTATAGCGATCGCCTTCTGCGCCCAACCCAGGAAAGGCGATCGCTACAGCAGTTTTTAGGTTTTTAGGAGCGAAGCTAATCAACATTAGACATTAAAAAGGAATTTCATCCCAATCTTCATTGCCGCCACTGGCAGGGGCAGCAGATTCAGAAGTTGTAGCTGTAGTATCGACATAGTTAGTCTCAGGTTGAGCTTGGGGGCTAGAAGCAAAATTAACGACATTATCAGGTTGCTGAGCTTGCTGCGGTTTAACCGTAGAACTTGAACCACCAATAGCATAAATTCGCGAGGCAACTAATTTAGCCCGCTTTTCTTTATATCCTTCAGGCATTTCAAACAGATTCATCGATAAACGACCTTCAATAATGACGCGATCGCCTGAACTATAGGTGTTTTTGATTTCTTCGGCTAGCTTGCCCCATCCTTCTACCTGTACTTTTCCTGGGGCTTCCCCTTCTTTGGTCGATTCAAATTCAACCATCATTGAGGATACGTTAACCTGATCTTGAGTAGAACGCAATTCAGGATCGCTGACTATCTGCGCCATCAAAATACAGCTATTCATCGGTTTACTACTCCTTATATATCTACAAAATTGCTGAAAACTATGTGAACAATTGTACTATTTATTACCGTGACTTTCATCCCCCTGTAATTGTAATCGCAGTTTCTAACTAACTCTGTTCGCGATCGATAAAACTTTGGACTCGCTGACGATATTCAGCTAGTTGTCGATCTACCCAGGAGCGATCGCCACTGTTGGCATAAATATGGATTAGTGGTTCACCTGCATCGGGCAAAATTAGTACCCAGTTATCATTTTGCGGATTAATTATTTTTACGCCGTCAATTAACTCCAAATTTTCTGGAGGATGAGTTTCGACTAAATAACGCATCAAAGAGCCTTTAACTTTCCAAGGACAGCGGAGCGAGCAAGATTTGTAATAAATATTTGGTAAATCATGACGAATATCAGCCAGCGATCGCTCTTGAATTGTGAGCATTTCGATCAGTTTGGCAATGCTAAACATAGCGTCAAAACCAGGATGGAGTTGAGGAAAAATAAAGCCCATATCGCTACTACCTCCTAGCACCACATGAGGATTATTCTGGGAAGCCGCCATTAATGCCGTCGGATTGACTTTAGTGCGAATTACCTTCCCATCATGACGACGGGCAATTTCTTCCACTGCACTAGAGGCATGAACGGGAACTACTACCGTACTGCGAGGATGAGCCGTGAATACAGTATTAACCATCAAAGCTGTCAAAGCTTCATCGCGAATTGGCAAACCCGCTTCGTCTACTAAAATAAGCTGTTCTCCGTTAGCAGATACCTGTACGCCAAAGTTAGCTTTTAGAGCTTCAACTACTTGTCCCAACTGATCTAACAGCACTTCTTTTTGAGTGGCAGAAATAGCAGTTTCTTTGAGGCTGGCATTTAACACCACCGCATCACAGCCAAACTTGGCTAAAAGCTGAGGTAAAATTGCTCCAGCTACGGCATACATATAATCAATGACAATTTTGGAACTACTATTACGAACTGCTTCGATATTGACGTATTTCTCAAAGGTACGACTATAGGTATCCAAAATGCCGCTGGGATAACTAACGCTGCCAATTTCTTGAACCGATACTCGGCGCAAGTCCTCTTTAAAATAAGCTCCTTCAATCTTTTTTTCTTGAGATTTAGAAATGCTAATTCCCTGTTTATCAAAAAATTCAATCAATAAATAATCAGGTCGATTAGGTTCTAAACGAATATGAATTCCCCCTGACACATCTACCATGTGAGTCATCATGGCACGAGCAATGGGAATAGCAGTTGCTTCTAAATTCTGCACATTAATTCCCGCCGACATCAATCCAGAAATAATTGCTCTACCAAGCATACGCGAGACGCTACGCTGATCGCGAGAGACAATAACTGTCGAATTAAGCTTGAGGGTTGAACCATAAGAAGCACCCAGCTTGACTACAAACTCAGGCGTAAGATCAATGTTAGCCAGTCCCGATACGCCTCGTTGTCCAAAAAGATTACGTTGGGCAGTATTACCCCAAATTAGATTGATATTGAGTATTGCTCCCGATTCAATTCTTTTACTTGGCCAAACCCTAACCCCTGGAGCAATTTGCGCTTCTTCTCCGACAATGGACAAGCTGCCAATTACCGAGCCTTCTAAGGCCTGCGATCGCCTATCCATTCTGGTACCGCGACCGATTATACAGGCGCGTAAATGAGCCTCATCTCCTACGGTAGCTCCATTCCAGATAATCGGTCGTTTTAGGTCAGCATCCGAACCAACGGTAACATTATCACCAATTACTGTACCAGCTTCGATCTTGACCCGCGCTCCAATACGACAATTATCACCAATCATCGCTGGTGTTTCAATGACCGCACTAGAATCGACATAAGTATTAGTGCCAATCCAAATTCCCGCCGACTTTTGCTTATAGGGAAAATCTAGCTTAACTTTCTGATCTAATGCGTCATATTGAGCTTCACGATAGACTTCTAAGTGACCGACATCACACCAGTAACCTTCAGCAACATAGCCATACATTGGTTCTTCCTTTTCTAATAATAAAGGGAACAAATCCTTAGAAAAATCTGACTCCTGGTTTTCTGGGAGGTAATCGAGAATTTCTGGTTCGAGTATATATATACCTGTGTTGACCGTATCCGAGAAAATTTCACTCAGGGAAGGCTTTTCTAAAAAGCGATTGATCTTCCCATCTTGGTCAGTAATTACTACGCCGAATTCTACGGGATTTGGCACACGAGTCAAGATTAAGGTCGCTTTCGATTTCTTCTCGCGGTGGAAAGCGATCGCCGCTTGCAGATCAAAATCCGCAATTGCATCTCCGCTAATAGTAATAAAAGTGTCATCTAACCACTGCTGAATATTTTTAACACATCCGGCAGTTCCTAATGGCTGTTCTTCTTCTACTGCATAGGTCATTTGTACCCCAAAGTCGCTACCATCTTGAAAATAATCTCGCATCACATCGGGAAGATAGTAAAGAGTGGCAATAACCTCGGTAATATTATGACGTTTTAGTAAATTAATGATGTGTTCGGCTATGGGACGGTTCAGCACGGGTACCATTGGTTTGGGTAGATCGCAGGTTAAAGGGCGCAATCTAGTCCCTGAACCACCAGCCATTAGCACTGCTCGCATCATAATCTCCTAATATATTGGGGTTAATTTTTATTCTCTTTTTATATACTTGTATCTTATTACTCTTGAGTCGATCAATTTGGCTTTGAACCAAGAGAAGCTTTTATTTAAAAGAGTAGTTAGTCTCAAAGTATTATTGAACTCAAAAATGCTTTTTGAGCCAGTTTTCCATGTCCGTTAGTACCTCTTGATAGTTGAGATCGTTGTGCAGTTCGTGATAGCTATCAGGATACTCATGTATTTCTTTGTCAGCTATGGTTAGGTGTTCAAAAAAAATTTGACTACTTTTAAGTGGCGTAATTGTATCTGCCCCACCATGAAGAATCAATATAGGAATTTTTATTTCCCTGGCATGGGCATTAATCCAGTCAATAGTCTGTAACAATTCTGTTGCTAACCGAGCAGTACCTTGTCGATGACGTAGCCGATCTTGGGCGCAAGCAGCTATCATTTCTGGGTTGCGAGAACCAGCTGATATATCTATTCCCGTGTTTAAAGCAAAATGAGGCAAAATACGGGATAGCATCTTACCAATCAATAGTTTCCAGGGAGAAATGCTTAATCCTAAAGCTGGAGACATCAAGATTAATCCTGGTAGTTGAGCCGATGCTCGTAAAACATAGTCTAAGGCAATTGTTCCCCCCATGCTTTGACCGATGAGAAACAAAGGAAAATCTGGTTCTGTGGTTTTTACTAGCTTTAAAAAGGCGTTTAAATCGGCTCGATATTCTGCCCAATTATTAATATAGCCTCGTTGACCAGGCGATCGCCCGTGTCCCCGCAAATCAAAACTGAAGATAATATAATCACGCTCAGTTAGATATTCAACCATCCTGGTAAAAATACCGCTATGCCCGCCGTGTCCATGTACGATAACCAAAACTGCTCGCGCTAAAGTTTGTGGATGCCAGCTTTGATAATATAGATCGAGTTCGTTTGCCCCTGGAAAAGTCCCCGAAGCATGATAATTTATCATTATTTGAGCTTTTGACTACTTTGTCTACCAACCAAATTAATTCTCACCCCAAGCAATACCTCCCGTACGACGTGGATCGGCAGCAGCAATTAAACCCTCAGTAGGATGATATAGTGCGGCTTGAACTCCGCCAAAATACATAGAAAGTCCCTCAAATTGACGGCTAGTTAGATTTAACTCATCTGTATTTAAGCCAGTTTCCCAAGCGATCGCCGGAACATCATCAAAAACTTCAAAATGTAGTCTCGGATGAGATATTGCTTGTTCTAGAGGTAGATCCAAACTCACAAAATTAAACAAAACTTGCGCGATCGCTGTAGTAATCCGAGATGCCCCAGGAGAACCAATTGCCAGCACCCTACCATCGGAGTGTCGACAAATTGTCGGTGCCATATTGGAAGTCAGACGAGTACCTGGAGACAAGTCATGTAAACCTTGAGGATGTAACTCAATTTCTCCCAACGAATTATTTAGCCATAAACCCGTACCGCCAGCCATTACCCCCGAACCATATCCAGAGGAGGCAGAGATTGAACAAGCTAAACCATCACTATCTACTGCCGAAATGTGAATTGTCGAGGGTGATTTAGATAACTGCCGCCAGTCATCTTTAGCTGCCCTCTCTAGTAAACGAGCTACTTCTACCTCTATTACAGACTCACTTGCTCCTTCTAAATAGTTGCTGCGATACTGCAATACTGCCTGTTGAATCTCGGCTATTTCTCTGACTGTGGCGGCGTTCCATTCGTGTAGCGATCGCTGATCGATTAGCAACAGCATTGCTGCCAAACAAATTCCACCAACAGCGGGGGCAGGATTAGTCGCAATTTGCCAATCGCCAAAATTAATCATAATTGGCGATCGCTCTATAGCTTGGTAGTGGGCTAAATCTTCAGCGGTGAGCAATCCTCCGTTGGCTTGAATTTCGGCGGTAATTTTTGCTCCTAACTCTCCACGATACAAAACATCTATGCCGCGATCGGCAATCAGCTGTAGACTTTGAGACAGTTCGGCAATCAAAACTTGCTCTTCTAACTGTAAATGATTGCCATCGGCTTGATGAATAGCTCGATAACTATCGGGATGCCAACCAAAAATAACTTGATGCGTATAGGAAAAATATTCGGCAGCCACTCCCGAAAGAGGAAAGCCTTGTGCTACTTGCTGCTGTGCTGGGGCAACTATTTCTGACCAAGGAAGATTACCATATTTTTCGGCTGCCAAACCCAAACCCGCAAACATTCCTGGAGTAGCCACTGAACCATAGCCCACCATCGTCTTCGTACCGCCACCATAATCAAAAAATGCTTCTCTCATGCCACTGCCAAACTTGACTGAATCTAATCCTCTTCCAGGCATCTCTGCATAGGCATCAATGACAATCGGGTGTTCTTCTTCCTGCCAAATCGTCATAAAACCGCTGGCCCCTGGGGCGACAATTCCCAAGTTGGTACACATTGAGCTGAGAGTTGCAGCGATCGCCGCATCAACCGCATTACCTCCTCGGTTAGCTACGGCAGCACCAGCATCGACTACAATTTGGGCATCGGAAGCAATAATAACTTTTCGGGGCATATAAAATTAGCGTCACCAATATCGATCTTCAAATCAAATTCCTCAGCAAGTTAATTTTAGTTGTAGGTGGCTGCATTGGTCGTTGCGGAATTTTTGGTTTATTCCTCAACAATATAATAAATATTAGGAAGTTGACGGTATTTCTGATCGAAATCAATCCCATAACCAACCACAAACAAATCTTCTACCTCAAAACCTAAATAATCGATCTTGACTGGTACTTGGCGACGTGATGGTTTATCTAATAAAGCGCACAATCTTAAAGAAGCGGGCTGACAGTTGTGCAAATATTGCAGTGCCGCATGTGTTGTCATACCAGTATCAACGATATCTTCGACCAAGACAATGTCTTTACCAGTGATTGCTTTTGATGACGGACTCATGGTTATTTTTGCTTGACCAGAACTAATCATTGACGATCCGTAACTAGACAAACGTAGAAAATCTATATTGTTGATCGGAGTCTTAATTTCTCTGACTAAATCGGCAAGAAAAATAAACGAGCCTTTGAGAATACCGATTGGTACTAATGAACGGTCTTGATAATCTCGATCTAGCTCAAGTCCCAACCGCCTGACAGTATTGGCAATTTCTGCTTGAGATATGAGCTGAATCAAATTGCTATTCATGGCAAGTAAAATAAGATTAGTCCGAAATTAATTAAAATGACTATAGTGGCTAATAGAATGTCACAACTTTCTCAAGTTATCGATCTAAAATGAGCAGTGTAAATCGATTGAAGATTGAATTAATTCTACAGGTTTAATTCAGCTTCATTCAAACTTATGACTTATGGTGGTAAAAACTAGGCGGTCGAAGTTACGGCTTGAAGACGCGTTTGATGATCACGTAACATTTTTGAATCCGCGTCTTTTTCAAGCACGGAGAACTCAAGATCAATGTTTTCAAACACCATATCTCAAGAAATACCAGAACCTGATTATGCTAGATTTTCTTAACCCGATACTCAACCGCCATCCAGAACGCATGAAAGCTCATGTTGAGATCTATACTTGGGCTACCTGTCCTTTTTGTATCCGTGCCAAACTGCTTTTGTGGTGGAAAGGGGTAAATTTTACTGAGTTTAAGATTGACGGGGATAATATCGCCCGCGACAATATGGCGCAAAGGGCAAATGGCAAAAGGACAGTGCCTCAAATTTTCGTCAATAACCATCACTTAGGAGGTTGCGACGATCTTTATGAGTTGGATGCTAAGAATCAACTAGATTCTTTATTAAGTCAGCCGGCAAATTAATTTTGGGCTGCCAAAGGTTTACATTCTCCACCTAATCCATTAACGATCGCACAAGTATTATGAGTCATCATTTCGGTATAGTTTTCTGCTTGCCCTAACCCATCGACATATAGCTTTTCCTGGGATAGTTCAACATTAGCAATACGAGCAACATTATTGATCACGCGATCGTTCTGCGTCGATTCGGCAAAAATTGTGGGTACTCCAGCCTGCTTAATTTCGGTCGATAGTTCTTTTACTTGAGAAGCAGTAGGCGAGACTGACGCACTCAAACCCTGTAAGGTGTGATAATTTTCTAAATCGTAACCCTGAACGTAATAATTAAGCGAGTCGTGGGTAGTGACTAAAACTCTTTGCCCGGCGGGAATAGTAGCAATCTGTTCATCAATCCAGGCATCAAGCTGCCAGAGTTGATCGGTTAAGGCGCTACTGTTGGCTAAATAAAGTTCGGCTTCTTGTGGGTTTGCTTGCAACAATATTGACTGAATTAGTTCTACCATCGCCACCGTATTTTCAACATTATGCCAAACGTGGGGATCGGGTGCTAATTCTGCTTCTGCTTTTTCTTCAGAATGTTCATGTTCATGTTCATGTTCTGATTCAGAATGTTCATGTTCATGTTCATGTTCTGACATGATCGGTTCGGTAACTACCTGTTCATATAAGGCTATTTTGGGTATTTGATTGTCAGTAGCTTCTAGTAAATTAATGATCTGGGGTTCTAATTGATAACCGCCATAAAAAATTAATCTCGCTTCTTCGATCGCTTTGCGTTGTGAGGGTGTAGGACTATAAGTATGAGGATCTTGATTAGTGCCAATTAAACAAGTTAGATCGATAGTGTCTTGAGCAATTGTTTGCAGTAAATCGCAGATCACATTATGCGATGCTACTACTTGCGGTTTGTCCTGCGCTTGGGCAATATTATTGCGAGTCTTAATGCTGGTAACGACTAAGCCAGTAATTAAGCCAGCAATAGCCAAACTAAAAATATTACTTACACTGTTGTTTTTAAACATAAAATTAATTGAGATTAGCCTCTGACCAATAATCAGAACGATAATGATTATAGTTATTTTAAGGTAAAATGATAACGAATCTCATTTTTATCAGTCAATGTTAGAAGTTTGTAACCTGAGCGTAAATTATCGTCATACTTGGGCAGTAAAAAACGTATCTTTTACGCTGCAACCAGGACAAGTAACGGGTTTATTAGGCTCAAACGGTGCAGGAAAAAGCACTTTAATCGAGGCGATTTTAGGGCTAGTCCCTCTAGCAGATGGGGTGGTAAAGTGGATGGGTAAGCCAGTTACTAAACAGCTCAACAAAGTGGCTTATGTGCCTCAGCGATCGCAAATTGATTGGGACTATCCCGTGACAGTAGAAAGAGCTGTAATGATGGGGCGAGTGGCTATTACAGGGTGGTTTCGGCAGCATAATCGTCGTTCCAAGACGCTGGTCAGAAATGCTCTGGAGAGAGTCGGAATGTGGCAATATCGCCAACGTCAAATTGGCGAACTATCAGGAGGACAACAGCAGCGTGTTTTTATTGCCAGAGCGATCGCTCAAGAAGCGGATTTGCTATTATTTGATGAACCATTCAATAATGTAGATCGGCAAACGGAAACGATTATTTTTGAGATCTTCGCTGAACTTAAAGCACAACAAAAAACTCTTTTAGTAATCAGTCACGATCTTAGTGAAACTTTAAATAATTACGACCAGTTATTGTTGTTAAATAAAAAATTAATTGCTTGCGGTTCACAAGCAGAAGTATTGACTAATGAAAATATTAACCAAGCTTACGACAGATATTATAATTATAATTCGGCAATTCAACCCTTAACTATTAATCATCCTACCAATGCTAACTTGGTTAATTGAACCTCTAGAATTTGAGTTTATGCGTCAAGCGATCGCCATCGGCTTGTCTTTAGGTATTCTTAGTGCAGTAGTTGGTAGCTATTTGATTTTGCAACAGATGGGCATGATGAGTGGAGTAATTTCTCATGCGGTGTTGCCAGGTATTTCAATTGCTTTTTTTTTAGAGATCAATATATTAATTGGTGCTTTTGTGGCTGGAGTATTAAGTGCTTTAGTAGTAATGGTTATCCAGAAGCGATCGCGCATTAAAGTTGATGCAGCAATGGCATTAACCCTCACTAGTTTTCTTGCTTTAGGAGTAATTTTAATTACCTTATTAGAAACTAATCAGATTAACCTTGATCAAATTCTCTTTGGTGATATTTTAGGCGTAACCAGTGGTGATGTTTGGCGCACCATCTTGATCACCCTAATCGTTTTATTATTAACTAAACTTTTTTATAAGGAATTAGAATTTTACACCTTCGATCCTTTAGGTGCAAAAGCTGGAGGATTACCCGTAAGTTTGCTTTATTTTGGGTTAATTTTTGCCATTACGTTGACTATTGTTGCTAGTATGCAAACTGTGGGAGTTTTATTAGTCATGTCACTCTTAGTTGGTCCAGCAATTACAGCGTATTTATTAGTCAAAGAATTATCACAAATGATGCTTTTAGGAGCGATTATTGGGGCAGTCTCTAGCGTGGCAGGAATGTACAGTAGCTACTATTTTGATCTGCCTTCGGGTGCGGCAATCGTCATGGTCATTTTCGCTTTTTTCTTATTGGCATTTCTTTTTAGCCCTAAACAAGGACTTTTAACTGAACCTAAAATTAAAACTAAAATTAAAACTAAAGTTATTAACTGGTTTAAATTTAGCAATTGACATCCTCCCATTTAACTGACTATCCCAACTCCATTTTGCGCTAATTTGGTTAATAGTTCTAACCAACACTATCTAAAGCCTATTTATTTATGTTTCCTAGTTGCATTCCTCCTGAAGCTAGCAGTTTAACCGAATCTACATCGATTAATTTAGCTCAACAGATTCAACAAGTATTCATCCCTACGCCGTTGAGTCAGGAAAATATGGCAACTACTTATGTCAACCAAGGAAACGGTGGCACACCTATCTTATTAATACACGGCTTTGACAGTTCTCTATTAGAATTTCGTCGTTTGTTACCAATACTCGCAGCACAACATTCGACTTATGCCGTAGATCTTTTAGGTTTTGGCTTTACTCAACGCAATTTAGATATCCCTCTTAACCCAGAAAATATTAAAATTCATCTGTATTACTTCTGGAAAACCATCATCAAGCAGCCTGTAATCTTAGCAGGTGCATCAATGGGTGGCGCAGCAGCAATAGATTTCACTCTTACCTATCCTGACGCGGTAGAGAAATTAGTTTTAGTAGATAGCGCGGGTTTGGCTAAACAACCTGCGATCGGTAAGTTTATGTTCCCGCCGATCGATACTTTCGCCACAGAATTTCTCCGTAACCCCAAGATTCGTCAAAGCATTAGTCGCGCTGCTTATTTCAATAAGAGTTTTGCCAGTTTAGATGCTCAAGCCTGTGCTGCACTGCATTTAAAATGCTTAGATTGGCATAAATCTTTGATTGCTTTTACTAAAAGTGGTGGTTATGGTTCATTTGCCCCGAGAATTGCTGAGATTCAACAGCCGACGTTAATTATCTGGGGCAAGCAAGACAAAATATTAGGAACTAAAGATGCTGTCAGATTTGAGCAAGCCATGCCAAATAGTAAGCTTGTCTGGATCGATAACTGTGGTCATGTTCCTCATTTAGAAAAGCCTGAAGCTACTGCTAGAGAAATTTTAAAGCTAGCTAATTAAGCTGTTCCATGAATTGGAAACAGCATTGAAAACGATTAAAACTTGAATTTTTAGCATCGTTAAAAATTTGCTTGCTATTGGTAATTGACAAGTAATAAATGATTGTCTCTTGGTTTTTTGCGATCGCTGTAATTTAATTCAAAGTACAAACAAGTGTTGAGCAAAAATTATTAATGTGCGATCGCTTTTGGGAGAGAGTATAGACAGAGATCAAAACCCGTGTTAGAAAAATTTTATGAACCAAGTTTTTTTGGCAAGCTACGTCATTTATCTTGATGGACTTAGACTGGAATAACTTAAACTGTTCAAAAACTGATTTTAACCAAAGATATTAACGGAGGTAATGGGCTAAGGTGAATTTATTAGAAATTATTGATAAAGGTGGGATCGCCATGTATCCCCTGCTATTCCTCTCTATCCTCTCAATTTCAACAATTTTAGAACGACTTTGGTTTTGGTCGCGAGTAGTTTTTAAAGAGAAAAAAATCTTTAACCGTATCATGGAAGCGGCAGAGCGTAACTGGGATTTGGTTGGCAAAATTGCTCAGGAACATATTAATCATCCTTTGGGTAATTTTGTCTATTCTCCGTTTAGTCTACTTAACCCTGATCCAGATATGTTCCATCTTGCTTTAGAATCGGCAGCAGAAGAACAGTTAGCTCGGATGCGTAAGGGCGACAAGGTTCTGGAAGCAATTATTGCTCTTTCTCCTTTATTAGGATTATTTGGGACAGTTTGGGGATTAATCCAGGCATTAAGCTCAATTCAAATTAGTGATTTGGGTACAGCAGATTCATCTGGTGTTACCTTGGGTATCGGTGAATCTCTAATTTCTACCGCGTTTGGTTTATTAGTGGCAATTATTAGCCTGAGTTTTTATCGCTTGTTTCAAGCTTTTTGGACAAATCAAATCAGAATATTACGTCGTACTGGTAGCCGTTTAGAAGTTATGTATCGCGATCGCTGGATGCAATCGGAAACCGAAGATCCGACAATTATCGATCAAGATGATTATTCTTTTGTCAAAATCAAGCCACCTAGCCAATAATTAGTAAAGACAGTAAAGACGTTCGATTGAACGTCCATAAAGTAATCAGGAATCACTTGCATGAGTCGTAAAAAATACCAGCCTAAACCAATTAGACCGCTAAATCTCTGGCAGGATGATAGTCAGTCTAGTGGAGCAAATATTGAAATTTTGCCTTTAATTGACGTAATTTTTTGTATTTTGACCTTTTTTATCTTAGCAGCGGTCAATTTCTCCCGTCAGCAAGCAATTAGCCTAGATTTACCCCAGGCAAAAACGGGTGCGCCTCAGATGCAAGATATTTTGATTGTGACTATCGATGATATTGGTCAGCTATATGTCGATCGCAACCTAGTCAGTCGTAGCGATTTGGCTTGGGAAATTAAAAAATATAATCAGGCTAATCCTGATGGCTTAATGACTCTCTATGCAGCCAAAAATTCAACCTATAGAGAAGTAGTAGAAGTATTAGATATCCTACGGGAGTTAGGAGGCGATCGCGTTGCCCTAGCCACTCTCCCAGAAGGCTCTCAACCAGCAACAGTTCCCGCCACTCCTGGAGTAAATCCTGCTCTTCCAGGCTTGCCCAGCAGCATTGATTTATTTCCCACCCCACCTAGCCCTCCAACCCCTTAGTGATTGAAGGTCGCTATTTATTATTTATCGAAAGTTTGGGTTGAAAACCCCCAGGGCAAACGCATCTAAATGTTGACTACTGATTTGGTCATAACTAATGGCACAATCGCCATTGAAGACCTGGACATCAGAGACATGGTTAAAAATTACAAGCTGGCTCGGTCTATCTCCGACACCGCTTCGCATACGCCCCGAAGGAAGTCCTTTAGGATAGCTTTGCGTCCGTCGCGATTCATCCCTAGCCTATCTAGGCGCAGGGACTTCTCTCACACAAAGTTAAGACCATAATTCCCCATCATTGCTGACAGGGAATTTCAGGAGCTTTAAGCTATAAGGTGTTTAATTGAAGTTGATTTTACTGAGCCTGAATCGTTTCTAGCTTGGCTTGAGCTTGCTCTACTACGTTGTCAGGTAAAGGAATATAGCCCAATTCATCGGCGAAAGCTTGCCCTTCTGTTAGCGACCAGTTCATTACATCCTTAAAAGCCTGTAGCTTATTAGGGTCGTCGTAATTTTCATATGCCAGTATCCAAGTATAAGTAACAATGGGATAAGAATTCTCTCCTTCAGGATCGTCGACAAACGCGCGTAAGTTTTCAGGTAAGGTAGTAGAAGCTAACGAATCAGCCGAAGTTTCTGGAGTAGACTTCACATAGTTCCCTGCTCTATTCTCTAGGGCAGCATGGGAAATATCCTGCTGTTTGGCATAGCCATACTCAATATAGCCTATTGAACCCTCAGTCTGAAGGATCTGCGCTGTGACACCTTCGTTACCTTTGGCACCAATTCCTGTCGGCCATTGGACAGTTTTACCCTCCCCAACTTTCTCTGCCCACTCAGGGCTAACTGCGGCGAGGTGTTGAGTGAAAACTCCTGTAGTACCACTGCCGTCAGAACGATAAATAAAAGTAATGTTACTATCAGGCAGGTTAGCATCTGGGTTTAAAGATGCGATCGCTGGATCGTTCCATTGAGTAATGTTGCCTAATGCGATATCTACATAAACCTGACGAGATAGCCTGAGTTCGGGAACATCGGGCAAATTATAACCATAGACAATACTACCAGCAGTCACCGGCAACAGAACCACACCGCGTTCAACCCCTGCGATCTCTTCATCCGTCATCGCGACATCACTGGCCCCAAAATCAACCGTGCCTTGAGTAAACTGTTCGACTCCTGCACCACTACCCACAGATTGATAGGATACTTGAACATTAGGATTTTCTTTGTTGTATTCCGAAAACCAAGTTTGATATATGGGTGCAGGAAAAGTTGCTCCCGCACCAGTCAAGGATACGGACTGTCCACCAGCATTGCCACCAGCAGCATCAGGACTAGCATCAGGACTAGTTGGAGTCTGAGTACCACCACAAGCGGTAAGACCAAGGGTTAAAGCTAGCAAAGGAGCTAACATGGCTTTTCGTCTGAGAGAAATTGTAAATACCATATATACCGTTTTATTTGTTAACTGCTTAAAGTTAAATAGTTTGATAATTTGCCGAACAACAATTTCTGGAAATCATTCTGGAAATCAAGCCAGAGTTAGGCTTTTTGTTTCCATAGCTACATTAATCTATCTCGTTTCGATTACTGACAAATAAAGAAAAGGTTAATAATAAGTTAACCAAACATTATTTCTAATCATCAAAAAGCAAGGTTAGCAACACTAACCTTGCTATCAACAAGTCTAATTAAACTAGAGAAACTAAAGATTTAGAACTTGAAGGTAGTACGCAGAACACCTGTATAAACAGTATCATTGCCACTAACATGATTAGGATTAAACACGGCAAAGGCTCCAGGAGTAATCTCAATGTTCTCGTTGACAGGGAATTTATACTGTGCTTCAACTAGATAAGAAGTGTCTGGGTCACCTCCTGGAATAGTACCTGCTGCTACTGCTGCTGCTGAGGCTGCGTTATCTATACCGAATCTAGGAACCATGCCGCCAGCCACAGATAACTGAGAACCTTCTTTTACCAAGTCAAGAATAGAAACGTTTGCTCCCCAAGTCCAGATCTCACCAGAGAGGTCATTATCATCTCCTGGTATTAAACCTTTAACTTTGGAATAGCCACCAAAGGCACCGATTACAAATCTTTCACCAACGTCGAAGTTAGCTCCTAAACCGAATTTGTCGGCAGTAGTATCGGTTTCGCCAAAGGGTTGAGTAGCAAAACCTCCAGTCACACCACCGACAGTGCTACCAGATTGATCGACGCTATCAGCAGTTTGGTAGTTGCGAACATAAGTCGCAGTAAGTCCCAAAGCCTCAAAAGGAGTGAACTCTAGTTGTGCGCCTCCACTAAATGAACCGTTAAATAAACCTTCTTCGACAGCAGGACTGGAAGCACCATCGTCTGTTAAATATAGCCCTGTGACTGCTACTCTATCTGGAACAATGTCAAATGAAACACCAGCACCAGCACCTTGAGTACTACGGAAAATTAATGGGTTATAGCGGTTAAAGCGAGATAAAGCGCCGCTACTACTACTTGCTAAAGTGGGGTTACCAGGGTTGAAAATATCATCTAGATCTAAACCGTTAGTTCCAACCCAGGCAGTTATTCTTTCGCCAACTGGGAAACGGTAGTATAATTTGTCAAGCTCTATGTTATTATCTGTATTCGTATCGAAAGCTAGACGAGATGAGTCTGTACCAGTTACATCACCATAATTTGGTATATTTGCAGCTTGTATTCTAGTTTTTAGAAGATCTTGACCAGTAAAACTAGTATCAAAGCTCAAACGAACGCGACTGCTGAAGGTAGTTTCGGCATCAAAGTCATCTTCACCTGGAATAGTTACTCCACCTACTTCAGTGTCTTCAGTTCCACCACCAAAGGCATCAGCAATTCCAAAAATTGCTTCACCCCCTAATTTAGTAGTAATGGAGAACTGGCTGTCTTCTAATACCGCAGTACGGCTTTCTAGTTCGTCTACTCTGCCACCTAGTGTAGCTAGTTCAGCTTCAAACTCTTGAGACAGACGAGCAATTGTATCCAAATCTTCTTGACTAACCGATTCTTGAGAAGCAATTAGGCGTTCAATTTGGTTTAAACAAGAATTTAAACCAGCGGCGAATTCGTAACGAGTCAAAGGCTGGTTACCACGGTAAGTTTGGTTAGGAAAACCAGCAATACAGCCGTAGCGATCAACTAAACTCCGTAATGCTTCATAAGCCCAGTCTGTAGGAGATACGTCTCTTAATTGATTAACGTTAGTAACCTGAGACAAACCGCCTTGCTCTAAATTTTGATAGTTATTAATTTTTTCGAGAGTTTGGTTTACTCCTTCTTTCTCCGCCGAAATAGTCTGAGCATTGACTTTGTTACCTGTAAATAAACAGGCTGCCAATAATACAGGAGCTACTTTTACCGCTTGCCAAAATAATCTATTCATTATGTATCCTCACACACCTAAAATATAAATTAACTACTAAATGTAGTATTTATTACAATTAAACTTGGCTTTTGATGATAAATATCTTAGCCAGTTAGTAGACCAGTATAATCAACCCTAAGATGGATTAATTATAAATCGTGACATTTTGTGGATCGCACACTCCCCAAGAATTATTCTTATAGTTAAAGCTGGAAAATATTCCCAAAGATAGACTTTACTTTAAGTCGGTAAGTTAATTTAATCAGAGCTTGACGAGATTTTTAATACCACCGTCAAAATCGATCATAACTTAATCGAAACTAGTTTCGTTATCTTGAACTTCTAAGAGGATTTGTGACTATCTTGCTAACACTCAATATACCAAGCTGATATAGTCATTCTAATTATTTTCCGTATGTTCTGAGAAATCGGCAAAATGATGAGGGATGAATGATGAATGATCAGTAGTAGTACTAATCAACTTGTGTTTTTTATTTAGAATGATTAAATTATGACTAAATTATAAATTAGTCAAAAATTGGTTCAGCTTAGTAACGGAATACATAGTAGTAAAACAACTTAATCAAGCAGTTAAGGCTATATAAAGCTAAGGTTAAGATTCTTCAAGCTGCTCACTATATATTTTATATTTTGGGTATAAGTAGCCTCGCAACTAGCTTAAAAGTTAAAGCTAGCTTTCAATTTCTTTTACCCGTTACGATGTAGGTAACTCTCTGGCTAATATTAGTGGCGTGATCCGCCATTCTTTCTAGGTGACGGATAATTAAGCCTAAAAGGAGAATCGGCTCGATTACTCCTGGAACGTCTTTTTGAAAAGCGATCGCATCATAGAGGCGATCATAAGCATCGTCAACAATATCATCGTACTCTTTGACTCTTGCTCCTGCACTTTGATCCAAATCGGCTAAGGCTACTAAACTTGTCGCTAACATTAGCTGAGCGTGTTCAGACATTTCGGCAATTTCGGGCAATATCTTATGGGTAGGATATTTTACCAACTTAATTGCCATCTCGCTCAAATCTTGAGCGTAGTCGCCGATCCGTTCCAAGTCTCGCACTAGCTGCATAAAAGCACTGAGCGTTCGTAAATCTTGAGCAACAGGTGCTTGTAGCGTCATTAAAGTAGCGCAGTCTGATTCAATTTGACGATAATAAAGGTCAATTTGCTTTTCTAATAAGATTATTTTCCCAATCGCATCAAGATCTTGCGCAAATAAAGATTGGTGACTTAAGCGAAATGATTGTTCAACCAAAGTACCCATCCGAAGTACTTCCTGCTGTACTCGCCGCAGAGAACGGTCTAATTGATTTGCCTCTTGGCGATTAGCTTTGGGTGGTAAATTCACTAATTACACTATGTACTATGTTTAGTTATTTAAATAGGAATATGTTCTACATTGATTTATGCTACTGGAGTGTATAGGAATTAACCAAAGCAGATTTTAAGTATTTTTAACCTGGTTGATCGGTAAAATTATCTCCAGCCACGCACCACCAAATTGAGGATGATTTTTAGCGGTAATCATGCCTTGATGAGCCTGAATAATTTGCTCGACAATAGCTAAACCCAACCCGCTACCATCAGCAGGGAAATCGCTTGCTTGTTCTCTAGCGCGGGATTTGTCTCCTCGATAGAGTCGCTCAAAAATATAGGGTAAATCACTCGCGTTAAACCCCATACCAGAATCGATGACATCGATCTTAACCTTATCTATCGTAGCGGATTCATCAGCAGTCAGAGGTAAGATCTGGACTAAAATTTCTTTTTGGGGTGGATTATGCTTAATCGCATTATCTAAAAGGTTGAGAAAAACCTGAATTAAACGAGAGCGATCGCACCTGATCGTCAAGGCGCGATCGCCAACATAGGAGAGAGTAACTTCTTTTCGTTTAGCGATCGGTTCTAAAGTTTGCCAAACTGATTGAATTAAATCATACAGTCTAACTGTTTCATATTTTAAAGCGTGATCGGGGGCAGCCTGTAGCTGAGTTAGATCTAACCATTCCTGTACTAGTTCGATCAGACGGTTAGCTTCAACCAGCATTTGTTCTACCCAACGACGTTCGGGATTTTCTAAGCGTCTTAGCAGAGTCTCTGCGACTAAAGATATGGAAGTAAGCGGGGTACGCAGTTCGTGAGTTAGATCCGCAAAAGTACGTTCTCGTGATTGCGACAACTCTACTAACGGCTGGCGATTTTCCACAAAAACCCCTACCTGTTGATTAGATAAAGGAAATCCATACCCCTTAAGAGCGATCGATTCAACTATTTTTTCTGATCCTCGATTGACGTTGGTTACCAATTCCGAATCCTGGGGCGAAACATAGCGAGTAAAATAAAAGATCCACTCTTTCGTTTGAGAACGTTGAGTTCTGCGAGTTTCCTCAATTAATAGATCTAGATCGTAAGAACGTACCAACTCCAATAATAAACGAACCCGTAGCGATCGCCGAGAATCGATTCGCAGTAGTTCCTTGGCACTCTGATTACATCCCAAAAGCTGATTTTCAGCGTCTACCTGTAAGTAGCCTATTGGTGCTAGCTCAATTAGATCTTGCCAAGCTTGTTTGTCTCGTTCCAGCTGTTTACGCTGACGGTCAAGTTCGCTTAACTCTCGACGTATTAAATAATGTAATGGTAAAGATATTTCGCCATCTTCATTTTTAGTATACAAACGAAGTGTTTTTGTTAACTGTTGTTTAAATCGATATTGTTGACCAGCATAGATGCCAAGACCAACCGCTAATCCCAAGACAAAATCTAAAGCTGACATGGGGTAGTCGCTAACTTATACTGAGCTAACTTTAACAAAAGCTCTTGGCAAAAGCTCTTGGCTTTAGTAAACGTCTGTTGACTACCTTAATTAAAGCTCGCTTATCCGAAACGATAGCCAAATCCCCTAACGGTAATTAAATATTCAGGCTGGCTTGGTTCTTGCTCTAACTTTTCTCGTAACCAACGGATATGAACATCCACGGTTTTAGTATCTCCCAAAAAGTCTGCTCCCCATACCTGCTCAATAAGCTGTTCCCTTGACCAAACTCGGCGAGGATAGCCCATAAATAATTCAAGTAACTTAAATTCTTTGGGGGACAAATTAACTTCAATTCCCCTAACTGTAACGCGGCATTCTTGAGGAAAAAGACTGATATCTCGGTATTTTTGTACCGAGCTAGGAGACAAGCTAGTATATCTTTGACGGCGTAGCAAAGCGCGACAGCGGGCAATCAACTCTCTCATGCTGAAGGGTTTGCTCAAATAGTCATCAGCTCCTACTTCAAGCCCCAATACTCGGTCAGTTTCGCTACTTTTGGCACTAACTACCAAAATAGGCGTAATGTCTCCTTGGTAGCGCAATAGGCGGCAAATATCTAATCCGTTAACCTCTGGTAACATCAAGTCTAAAATAATTAGGTCAGGAATTAATTTGACTCGGCTAAAATCAGGGCTTTGCAGCATATCTAGGGCAGCTCTGCCATTATTAGCCGTATGAACCTCATAGCCTTCTTCTTCTAAAGCTAAAGCAACCATATCTCTAATCAAGTCTTCGTCTTCAATTAGCAAGATGCGATTAGTGTGAGCTAGCTTAGATTTATTAGAAGATTGGGGATTTTGTAAGGAAAGCATAAATAAATACTTTTTGTTGTCCGTATCATTACTTATACACTAAAACCGCTAATTGCGAAATCTTAGTCAATTTAAATTAATTCAAAATCTTAGCTGAAACTTGTAGTTTAATTGATTTAATGTAGGCGATCGCTTTACTTTGACCTAGTTTGCAGCTAAAAGCCTGCTTAACTTAGAGAAAAAACTTAACTTATTGAGGTTTATCTTTCTAGCAGCTGCAAAAATACCGCTTTGCTGTTTAGTGCCAATTGGGTAATGGAAAAATGCTCAACAATTCTTTGACGGGTATTGAAATCATAGTCGCGTCTTTTTGTTTCAATGAACTGATTGATGCTGCGGGCTAACTCTTCTGGGTTTTGTCTTGGCACCACTAAGCGGGAATCACCCACAATCAAGGCAGAATCGCCAACGTCAGTGACAATACAAGGAGTACCAGATGCCATCGCTTCGCCGATAACGTTCCCAAAACCCTCACCGTTGGTAGAAGAAGAAACCACCAGATCTAAAGCATTGCACACTGAGGGAATATCATCACTAACGCCCATCCAACGTACCTTTTCGATCAAGTTTAATTCTTTAGTTAAACTGTACATCGCTTCTTGGTAATCTACCGCACCAGTGCCAAAACAAAAACAAGCGATATTTTGCTCCTGTTCAACTAAAATTGCTGCTGCCTGTAAAAAATTAGGATAGTCTTTGAGAGGATGAATTCTGCCAATAATCCCGATAGCGATCGTTTCTGCCTCCAGGTTCCATTCTTTTCTGATCATGTTTCTGGCTTCTGGATTTGGCTGGAAGCGATCAATATCAATGCCGTTAGGAACAACTATGGTTTTGGCGGCGGGAAACCCCAGACTTAGGCAGTATTTTTTGCCCGCATGGGAATTGGATATGATGAGATCTCGGCAAAGCGACTTAAAAAAGCTGCGATTAAAGCTAGAGGAGCATCTAACCAGTCGCCATCTCTGGCTTTACTGTCGTTGGAATTACGAATCCCCCAGACTATCTTGGTCTTTGGTAAAAAAGGCTTGAAGACGATGGTAAATAAATTAGGTACATATAAATATCCATGCAAAATGTCTGGCTCTATCTGACGTAGATAGCTAATCAAACGTCCACAAAAACCAATTAGATCCCAACGACCATGTTTGGTAATGCAGTTGGAAATTATCTGAGCATTTTGTAAATCTTTTTCTAAGGAAATATCAGGATAATAATACAAAACATATACTTCAAAAACTTCTTTGTCAATCGCTTTCGCTAAAGCTAATAATTGTCTTTGCGCTCCACCGTAAGTCAGATCGCTAATAAAAAAAACTAACTTTTTCTTCATAATTTAAATTTATAGGTAATAGTTAATTTGATTATTTTTAATTGTTAGATGAAATGACTTCAATTATCTGAGCTATTGATTTTTCTGGAGCGATCGCTTTATTTTAAATTGAGCAGTAAGTTGGTAATGAACACATGTTAGCTCGATGAAGAGAGGCGATCGATTTTTGCTCCTAATTTTTGTCTAGCAGCATTTAAAATTGCGGGGTCTTGGTTCCAATGACGCAAGTCTTTGGCTACCTGTCGTACAGTTTCCATTGCCCAATCTTGATAACCCCATCTTTTTAAAATCTCAATATATTCGTAATCTTCTATTCCTTCCCTGATCCATTTAAGTCTCATTGAAGGTGCAGACCCTTCAATTCCAACTTGTTGACCTGGATAAATCAACATTCCTTCCCCTGGATAATGCTCTGGCTTGGTAGGATGGGGGGCGGTGTCTACATTATTCCAAGGATCTTCTGTCCAAGTATCTACCCGCCAGTAAAGCAAACCTGTCAGCCCTAAACTCTGATTAATAAATCCTGGCGGAATTCTAAAGTTGATCGGATTAAAGTCGATCTGCCAATTAGGGCTATCACCACCAGGGGCAAAAAAGGTATAAAACCAGATTTCTTTTCCTTGTCTCAAGACTTCTGATATTCTTTCCCCTGCTGCATCATATCTATCAGGATTGACAACCCAAATATCTACTAGATCGTAAAGTTCTGGAACAGGAGCCATGACTGCCATGTGTTTGACTCCAGCTTGGTGGATGTTGTTTCCCCACTCTTGAAGCGGTTGCAGTAAATTCTGGCAATCGTCAATTTCATCGGTAGGATAAACGTAGAGCATCAGATCTAATTGATGTTGCAGACCTACCTGGCGAATTTCAGCTGCGGTCGGAGATGGTTTCATGGAGCAAGTTTGGTAATCAGCTCCGCTCCAGAAAGGCAAGCGGACAGAGCTTAGCCCCCATTGATCTATAAGTTCTCGTTCATCTTGGGGATTGATGTTAGCAACTGGCATAACCTTATGTTTGAGCAATTCGATCAAAGTGTTTTTATCCTGTTGTTCCCAGGAAAGAAAAGCCGACTTAAGAGAGGGTTTTTGCGGTAGCTCAAAATTCCATACCGTCAGCAGAATTTTACCCGTAACTTCTCCCTGCTCACCAATCACAGTATATGTCCCCTGATAATCACCAGCCTGGGCAGTTCTGGGGACGAAAACGTCTACCCAGATCGGTTGATTAGTTCCTTGCTTTAGCTTGAAGGGAATAGCATTTAATTCAGCATCAGCTAGCTTTGCCCCTGTCTGAGGATCGACAAAAGGAATCAGTCCATCAGGATACCAGCCTGGACCCAAGGGTTTGACCTTAGTACCTCCCCAAGTAGGGCTGGGTTGAGTCACGTTAACATAGTGTTCGCGATAGAGAGTAATATTACTTCGGGGAATCAGGCGATCGCCGCTACCGCTTAAGTCTGATACTTGAACATCAAAGAGACGACAATGCTAGCCGTAATATTCGTACTGAAGGAATGAAAATCTTAAACGCCACTCCTTCGTGGAGATGATGTCAGACTTGAAGCTCGCTTTGAGCAATTATCTGTGAAACGAGTACCGTCCTACGAGCAACTTTCCTTGTTCTAGGAATCCCCCGATAAATCGGGGGGAGGATGTCAATTAATCAAGTCACGTCAAAAGCTATGACACTTCTTCCGTATAAATACTTAGCTTAATCTTGCTAGTCGAAAAATTTAACAGTATATTTGGTAGAGGCAATTAAATTTAACTAAAAAACCGTCAGCTTGAATGATTTATTTACCAGTTATTACTTAAAAATTATCTATTTTTTGCTAATTAAATAGAGGGAAACTTTTAGATTTCAATTCCATCAATAGGAAGAGTAACTAAACATTAAGGCTAATAAGCGTAAATTGTTATATTAATTGAGCGAAAATACATGATCTACAGATTGAGAGTTCGATGGAGTCGCTGGTTAGCTTTTATTGCTACGACTTTTTTAATTTCTCTGGTAATTAACAATTGGGGCAATTTTCAATTGCAGGCATCAAATTTGCCAGAAGAGAATCTAATAGCCCAGGATGTCTCAGCTATCTGGGATAAAGGTTCTTTTCCTGTAGAAAATTTTCAATCTTACACCTCTGGTTTTGGCTATCGTACTTCTCCTGTCACGGGAGAGCGTCAGTTTCATAATGGCTTAGATTTGGCAGCCCCTCGCGGTAGCTATATTCGTAGCTGGTGGGGTGGCAAGGTTGCCGAATTATCCGATAACACTGCTTGCGGTACATCAATCGCGATTCAATCTGGTGAATGGCAGCACGTTTACTGTCATTTAGAAGGCTACGTTGAAAATTCTCGCAATGGCAAATTTCTGCTTGATCGAGATGGGGGAATCCAGATTGCCGCAGGTCAAAACATTCCCGTAGGTGCCAGAATTGGACGGATTGGGATGAGTGGTCGCACTACTGGACCACACTTACATTGGGTACTCAAGCACAACGGTGGTTATGTAGATCCTGCTTTGGTACTCAAAGAGATGTTTAAGCGTCAAACAGTTTCTTCGACATCGTAGTTTTTGATTTAGAACAACAATATTAACCAATAATCCTCTCAATTGTGACTCAATTACCGTGGCGATCGCGCCGTCGAACTTGGTTGGATTTGAACTCAAATCAACAATAAAGTCGTTAACTGCTTAATGATTTTTCTGAGTCTAACTGAATCAAAGTTTGTAGCAACACATTTGCTCCTTGAACACATTGTTCTGGAGAAGTGTATTCGCTAGCGTCATGGGAAACTCCCATTTTGCTAGGAACAAAAATCATACCCATATCAGTGATTTGCGCTAACTCTTGAGCATCATGACTGGCACGACTAGGTAAATAAGTGTAATTCAGCTGAAGATTTTGGCAGCTTTGAGCGATCGCCCTTTGAATGTCGGGGTCGGCTAAGGCTGGTTCATTATGTAGACAGGGATTTAAGCGAATTTGCGTATTGGTAGCTACGGCAATTTCTTCGAGATGTGTCCGTAGCTGTTTGAGCAGACTATCTATATGTAGACTGGATAAATCGCGAATATCTAAACTCATTTCGACCCAACCAGGAACGACGTTTGCGGCGTTAGGGAAAACCTGTATTTTACCTACTGTTGCTACCTGTTGACCAGGGGCATTACCTACTTGATTTACCGCCAGGACAACTTGGGCAGCAGCAACCAAGGCATCACAGCGCATTTGCATGGGCGTTGTACCTGCATGATTGGCGCTACCTTTAACGGTAATATTAAATCGTCTTTGCCCGACAATCCCCTCAATTACACCAATCTGTTTGCCCATAGATTCTAAAACTGGTCCTTGTTCGACATGCAGTTCGACAAATGCAGCTAGCTCATTCGGATTACGACGTGCCTGAGCGATATTATTCCAACTACCGCCAACTCTGGTTAAACAAGTTTGGATATCTGTGCCGTCTGGACGACGATAATAATCAGAATCGTTAATTATCCTGCCTGAAATAGCTTTAGAACCAATCATGCTGCCTTCTTCGTCGGTGAAGACAATTACTTCGAGCGAGTGATCAAGTTTAAGCTGATTTTCCTGAAGAACTCGTACCGCTTCTAAGCCTGCCAAAACTCCATAAGCACCGTCGTAATGTCCACCACAGGGAACAGTATCGATATGCGAACCCGTGGCTAAAGCTGGCGCATCAGGATATTTACCTGAATATCTGCCAATAATGTTACCCGCAGCATCAACCCTAATCTGCATTTGAATTTCTTTCATCCATTGCTGGACTAAATTGCGAGCTTCTATATCTTCTGGGCTATAGGCAAGGCGTTTTACGCCACCGTTATCAAGCTTGCCAATTTGAGCCAAGCGCGCAATGCTTTGATTTAGGCGATCGCCATTGATCAGTAGTTGAGTCGTAGTTAATTTCATAAGTCGATTAGCTGCAAAGTAAATTTCGTATACTGTATACAATAGCTTTAAGCTAACATACTACTTAGAGGCAATAAGATAAAATGCTTACCGCCTCAAGCTAACAGTTGCAGGGGATTGATAAATGCGATCAAAGATACATTTTTAGTTATTTGTCAGCAATTAACAGCGATCAATAGCGATCAATACTAATGGAGATAGTTTTTTGCATAATAATTAATTTATATATAGCGATCGCCTTACAGGCTAAATATAGCTAATTTCGTTCATAAAACCTGCCATCAAGTTAATTTCCGTATGAACACTGTGGAACTTATCGGCAAGTTCTTCAAAGGTAATTTCTTCCTTTGCCTGACAGCCGACTAGCACTGCTTCATCGCCCCATTTAACTTCCTCTGGCACGTCCGTGACATCTACAGTAGTAATATTTAAAGAAACTCTGCCAACTACTGGACAACGATGACCATGAATTAACACAATTCCTTTATTAAATAAAGAACGGGGATATCCCTCGCCAAATCCGACGGGCAAAGAAGCAATTAAGCTGTTTCGTTGGGTAGTAAACAAACTGCCATAACCAATAGTGTTACCCGCAGGAACTTGACGCACTTGAGCAATACGGGTTTTGATCGACATGACAGGCTTGAGTTCAGCAGGATTAGCAAATGCTTGAGATGTGCGAACCCCGTAACAGGCTGCCCCGACTCGTACTAAGTTGTTACGTTGAGAAGTTAAACGAACTGTAGCTGCACTATTGTGGGTGTGAACCAAGATATCTTCTGGTAAAGAATCTGCTAAAAGTTCGCAAAGATGTGCAAATTTTTCCAGTCTTTGTTTAGTCAGGTTCAACTCTTGTCCGTCGGCGGCGGGAAAGTGAGTCATGATGCCCACTATCTTAATGCCTGGTAAAGCGCAAACTTGCTCAATCTGTTCTATTTGATTCGGGAAAAAGCCACTTCTACCCATCCCCAGATCGATATTTAGATGTACGGGAATACTTTTACCTCGCTTAACTCCTGCCTGATCAAGATAGATAGCTGACTCGATCGTGCCGATTTGTTCCTCAATATCAAGCTTGTCAATCGACTCTTCCAGTTCTTCTGGTAATGCCATTCGCAGACGTAGCAGCTTGACTTGTAACCCTAAATCCCTGATCGTTTTGGCTTCAGGGTTAGTGCATATACCCAGGTAATTTGCCCCCGCTTCAACCGCAGTCGTAGCCAGTTTTTTTAACCCATGTCCGTAAGCATTTGCTTTAACAACCACACATACCAACGAAGGAGAAACTCGCTGACGGATCTGTAAGATGTTATTAGCAAAAGTTTTAGTACAGACTGTTACTTTAATATGATGTGAGTTCATCTAAATCGATACTCTGTAGGTTACAGCTAAACCATAGATCGAATATTCTCGCTAAAACTGTAAATTAATTAGCAATTATCAGTTTCAGAGATAAGATTTAGGATAGACCTCTTGCATGAATAGTAGATCAATGTTTTTTCCCTTTAACCTCTTGGCAAGCTAGTTCATTATGATTCGTGCGACGCGAAGCTATCCTAAAGGACTTCCTTGGGGGCGTATGCGAAGCGGGACGCGAAGCTAATCCTTTAGGGCTTGCAC
>JBHJNW010000075.1:0-58952 GCA_050330395.1 Pleurocapsa sp. | reverse complement strand
TTTTCCTCTGACACCTCTATAATTTCATGATTTAACCCACAATTATTCCTTATTCAGATTAGTTCTCTCTTAAAAACAGAGAACTAAATCCCGATTTTTTCCAAAATGAGAATTGCTGGGTAAAATGCTGGCGGGTATCTTGCGAGGCATGATGACTGCTACTTCGGTTATCTTAGTGGCGATTTTATTCACGGGCAAGATTGCTAGTTTTCTTAACCCTTTGTTTCTAATTCTATTAGTCCTCAACTGCGCTGTATTTGCAGGGCTGGGCGTGATTATCGGTTTACGGGTTAAATCTCTAGAAAGCGTTGGTTTGTATAACAACTTTTTAATTGTTCCTATGTCTTTCCTCGGTGGAACTTTCTTCGATCCGACTAATTTACCTGCTGTTTTAAAAGTCGTGGTTTATTGCTTACCTCTTACTTATACCAGCATCGGACTAAGAGCGGCAGCGTATTTACCTGTTACGGAGTTTCCCTGGTATTCTCTGCCTATTTTATTAGCGTTTGCGATCGCTTTTTCGGCGATTGGAGCTTATCAATTTTCCCATCAACGAGATTAACCTGTAACTTGCGCCTTTAAATTAGCCAATTCTCTAAGGATGAATCGAGCCATCGGGGAGAGTTGCGCCAGTGAGCTTAACGGCAGTTATTTTGACCATAATTTTGTTGTTAAAGCCGACTTTTGCACCGCTTAAGTCGGCACCACTAAGATCTGAACCACTTAAGTCGGCGCCAATCAAATTAGCGTCCTTTAAATTGGCATTGCGGAGATTGGCTTGCAGCAGGTTCGCACCTTTTAAATTTGCTCCTTGAAGATTAGCTTCTTCTAAAATGATTTTATGCAGGAAAGTATCACTCAAGTCAGCGTAAGATAAATCTGCCTGTGATAAATCTCGACCAGAAAAGTCTTTTTCTTTAAAGTTGGATCGGCTTAGATCGGCGCCTCTGAGGTCTTTATAGTATGGTCTTTGATAGTGACTTTCGGCCTGGCGACTTGAGCCATAACTGGTGCTAGATTCGCGAAAATCTCGATAGCCATCTTGTTGAGAGCTTTGCCCAGGATTACTAGGGGTTGCATAGTAGCTTCGATAATTCCAATGACGAGCCTGTTCATAACTTCTGGTTTGCTCGTAATTGGGTCGAGTATAGGTCTGCTGGTGGTTTCTCGTCTCGGTGTAAGGAGAACGATCGGTTTCATAGCGATCGCGATATGACCGTTCACTACTTGAACGAGCTTTCTGGCGATCGGCTTGATAATTATTCGACGAGTAGGCAGCACGATCGGCATATTGAGGTTCAGGCTGCTTTTTCGCTGGTGCTTTCCGGTATTGGCGGTGGTATGAGCGTAAAGAATCGCGCGCTTCATTGATCTGCTGTATTTTTTCCACAGATTTTTTGAGCAGCCTGGCATTTTCTTGGGGAACACGGTCAGGATGCCAAATAAACACCAAGTCTTTGTATGCTTGATTAACTTCTTCAATAGATGCGCCTGGTTGTAATCCCAAGACTTTATAGTGTTGTTCTAGGTTGTGAATCACTATGGCAATCCTTCCTTAACTGTTTCCTATGTTTAACTCAAACCGTCAGGCAGCAATAGTGCCTAAAATTACTAATTAACTATAATTTTAGAATAATTACTTCTAGAATCGTTTACTCTTATAACTCTTAATTATTATATGTATAAATATATTTTATGTAAGCTTCTACTGCGATTTGTAAACAAATTTCGCTGCTGAATTAATTATAGTTGGCAATCTAAGTAGCTGAAAAGTCGCCTTTTGCTATTTAAAATACGGTTAACCCTAATCCGCGCCACATGCCATATATCGACTTAAACTCTGATAAAATGCACTCAACTAGAGAAAAATAGCAACATGGCAGATACAAAAGGTGCAGATGCAGTAGATCAAGCGATCGCCCAAGGATTAGATCTTGACGGTTCGGCTATTCCCGCTAATAAACTGGATTTGTATAACAAGGTGATGGGTTTTGAGGCGGGGAGACAGCGCAGCGGAGTTACCAACACTATGCGATCGCGTATTGTCCGTATTGGTGCTAAGCATTTAGCTCAAAATGAATTAAATCAAATGTTACTTGATGCAGAATTTCCGCCGTTGAAAGAGCGAGAAATTGCTTTTTATTACGGCGGCAACTAGTTAGTACAGTATAGCTTTTGTAGTTATAGGTCTTAATTTTAAGCGATCTTCTAGCAAAAGACTTTTGCCTATGCGCGATGGGAGATTCAAGGCAAAAAATCTATAATCAACATTTTTAATTACTCGTTATTAAGTTTTTTAAGATCTTCTACCACCTTGGTTAGTTCGGCTAGAGTTTGTTCGATTTGCTCTAAAAGTTCTAAGTCACTATGAAGCAATTGACCTGTATTTGCCCTACGTTTTAATTGTTCTTGACGTTCAAAGAACATGGCGAAAGAAAGTAATCTATTTCTTTTTGATTCTGGCAAGTTGATAATTCTATTGATGTCAACGCCTTTTTCGAGGAATTTCGAGACTTCTCTTCCAATAGTGTCGATTCCTGCAAGTTCGGGGAATTGGGGTTGATTTTGGGTTGGGGCTTTTGCCAGATTGTCAGTTTGATTATTAGGAAGGAGATCGCGATTGTTGAGATTACGGCGATCGCGATCAGAAGCCATATAGTTTTTTTTTCTGTCTCAAATTTAGTAACATCTAGAGAAGCATATTGCTTAAACTCATGGAATTCAACCCGATTAGATAAACCACGCCATACCCCAGTATCTTTTAATGTGGAAGCTGATTTGATACTGGTAACTAAAACGAGTAAACCTTCTCTCTCTGGTAAGACATTACTTTCTAGTTCTAGAGCTATTTCTTCTCTTAAAGAATCACAGTTTTTGCCGATTTTGCAACTAGCATCGGTCTGGTAATTATTGCCTATAGCTAAAGTTGAATTTGATAAGTGTTTAAGGCGATCGTAATCTACTTCAAAACCATATTTACCAGAAATATTAATAGTTTCATCTATTACCCGATCTAGTTCTCCTCGTAAAGCCAGAATTAATAGCGAACGAATTTTGATATTTTCACCATCTTTTCTACAAATCCACAATATAGAGTTACGTACTGGGCGACCCATAAAATCCATTCTTTCTTCTCTTGCTTTTAAGCCAGTAACTAATAAACAGTAATCATTGCGTCTGGCAACTAAAATAATTGAAAACTTTTGACTTTCGATTAAATCGATCGGTTTTATTGACAAATTACTAATCGGTTGCAATAAAAAATCGGGATTTTCGGGATAATATTCATTTGGTTTAATTCTCAACCAACGATAGTCTTCATCTTGATTTTTACCACGACTTTGAATATAGTAAATAACCATTTTAGTTTTCTCCTAAATACTGAGCCATTTTTCGCCTTTGACTACAGCAAAACTACCGTTGGTTTTACAACCACGCGCAAATTGATCAACTGCTTTTTTAAGATGGGTATCTAGTTCCAACCAGTCTCGAAGAAAATTAAAAAAGCTCCATTGTCTAGACTCAAGATGAACTTTTAAGAGAAACCGCAGTAAGTAACGTAAAGGTTGCTCGCTATCTATGGGAGAATATCGAGCATCATGTCGGGTTTTGCGAAAATAAAAATGAGGATTATTTTCGCTATCTACTTCCATACGGGAGAATATAACGCTACCAACTGTTTGTACGGGGGTAATCACATTCGCTACCCAAGGATTTAAGCTGGGGGAATTAAAGTGATCTACTAATGGTGCATATCCTTGTTTTACTTTTTCTAGCAGTTCTTGAGCGGTTTTACTGTTTTGAAGATACTTCTCGCATTTTACGGGAGCAAAAATTACTAAACGGGGAGAGTCTAAATCTTGATATGCTGCATTAAATATCGCTTTGATTTGCTGAGGTCGATTTATTTTTTCGTGGAATTTACCATTTTTCTCCATTAAAGAAGGTGTATCAATGGGAATCAAAACGGCTGTCGATTTCCGTAAAATTGTTTTGACAAACTTTTTCTCTTCTTTAGAAGCTTGAGTTGCATGATATCCTCCTGGATAGTCGTAAAAGCGTAGATTGAGAGAAGGTGCTTCACCTTTTTTGCCTAAACCAAAAGCAAAAGAGCGTAGAGATTCAGGACCAGCTATTGCTTCGGTACCTTGAATTCCGATTCTTCCTCTAGCTTCAAAAACATCAAGCAAACTTTTTAACTCAATTAAACGATCTTGTAGGATTGCTGCACTCTCATCGTCGGGAGTTAGTTGCAAATTTGTATTGCCAATATTGCTTTCAAACTGTTCGTACATTGCTGTTAGCAAGGTAGTCTTTCCTACCCCACTCGCACCAAGCATGGTGATTTTTAATTCTTGCATTAAGATTTCCTATGAGAATTGAAAACTGTCTTTTTGATTAGCGGCGATCGCACTTTCGACTCCGGCAATCCATTGTTGGCTTATTTGGTTATTTTTTCCAAACTCCTCGAATTCTTCTAACCAAACTTGGTCATATATTTCTTGTAAGAATTTGAGCCATTCTTGTCTGACTTGTTTGGCTCTTAATATGCGACTAAAAATTCTTCGACAATGGCAAATGCGGCTTGATTGGGTTCGGCTAAAAGATCGTCCAAAGCGGCTTCGCATTTATAAACAGCTTCGGCGTGGAGGGAATTTAAGCAACTTAACACTTCCGCTGCCGAGGGAGAAGGAGAAAGTTGTAATGAGGTTCCATCAGGGGTGAGATCGTCAAGGTGTTGGCGAATGCGATGCTGAATCAAGCCGCGATAGGAAAGCTCGAATTGTGCTAGTGTTTGGAAACCTAATTTGAGACGTTTTAAATTGTCGGGAATAATTTCGGCGATCGCGCTAATCAATTCTGCCTCTCTAGCTTCGCTCAAATTTCCTAATTTACCACGTTCTATCAGTGTTTGAGAGACTTGAGTTTTAACTTTATTGATGGCTTGTTTAAGAACATCATCTAAAAGTAAGAAATGCTGGGATAGATGAGCGCGAACTTCGTTGAGATACTCGTAATAAGCATTAGGATATCCTCCCTTGCTATGGCGCATTTTTTCAATTTCATTCTCTGTGGGAATGCCATTATCTTCCCGACAAGCAGTCACCGCCGCTTCTACCTGTTGTTTGAATTCTAAATTTTCTAGGTCTCTTTCGGCGCGTAAATCTTGCAGCAATTCTTCTAAACCACTGGCTAATTCTATCCAAAGCTCGTCAAATAGTTCGATAAATTTGGGGAAATAATTACTATTTTGAGCCAAACCTTCTAATACCTGACTGGCTTGGTTTAATTCTGTTGCTACACCCTGCTGTAACCGCCACAAATTCTCCTGACAGGAAGATACATATTGGCGATCAAGTTCGCTAATGTGAGCGACTAAATAATTTAAAACAGGATCGAGTAGTTTTTGATTGACTGCGTTAGGATTGGCACAGTTAGCGGTGATACAGTCAGCAAAATACAGTCCTTTATTCTCGCGATCGCCTTCTAAATCATGACAGAGAATTAAATTATCGCCAATAGGGGAATCTTTACCCGTTTGATTGAGAATTAAAAATGACCATTGCTTGAGGGTTAAAGCGGTCAAAGCAGAATTGGCTGTATCATAAAGCTTAACATCTACATCTGCCCAAAAATCTCTCATCGGTCGAGGCATTCTGACAAACAATATTAGATCTACGTCTTGGGAGAGAATTTCAATTAATCTACTTTCGTCTCCTAACCCTGTATCTCCCAATCCTGGCATATCAATTAAAGCAATTTGTCCCACGTCGGGATGAGGAAAAGTACAAAAGATTTTGGCTTCTTTGACAGCTAAATAGTTGTGATAAACTCGTTCGCCTGCAAGATTATCTTGAGCCACATATTCTCTAATTTGCTCTTTAGCAATGTTGATTGGGGTTAATTTCCCTAATAAGTGGCGATATTGGGGCAAATAATGATGATATCTTTGTAAATACTCATATTTGCCTGCTGCTACTGCTGTATTAGCTAGATGACTGGGGCAAGAAGGTAGAGGATTACGAGCAAACTCATCTAGGCTATAGGGTACTTGCCCCAAACCTAAATCTTGATAGTAGGAAGCGATAATTTCTTGTAGAAAAGAAGGTTCCGAATGAAAAGTAATCTCTCCATAGGTATCTATTCCAGGCTGATGTAAAATCGTGCTGCGAACTCCCGTACAGTGTCCTCGATCGCCCGTGGGAATTTCGTTACTAGACAATCCCGTCAAACTCTGTAATAAATGGCTTTTTCCCTGTCCCGCACGTCCAATTACACCAATATTAATCGTGTCGCGATTAAAGCGATTTTTGAGTAAATCTAATTCTGCTAGTTGAGAGCGAATTTGGGTTTGTAGCTGACCGAAATTTAGTTGCTGTAGATTTTGCACTTCTGGAGCGGTAATTTGAGAAATTAAGAAATCGCGATTTTGGACTAAAGTTGATAAGCAATGAGCGAGCGAGCGCAAGTTTGCTTCAACGCTAGCAATTTTTTCTCTTAGGGGAAGTCGGCAGCTTAGTATAGCTTGGATTCGCTTGGTTCTTTCGAGTGTAGCAAATTGCATAATTATTGATCGTTAATACAGGGTTTTCTATTGATTTAGTTAGGAATTACTAGCTTGAGGCGATCGCTCAACAGGGTTAAGTTATTAGCCAATAATTGATTAAAATAGTTCGGTTTGAGTCGGTTCGCTAGATTCATAACCCAAGTGCTGACAGGCTTTGGCTGTAACCATTCTGCCTCGATGAGTACGGCTAAGATAGCCATTTTGCAATAGATATGGCTCATATACTTCCTCAATGGTTTTGCGGTCTTCTCCTGTCGCAGCGGCGATCGCTTCTAATCCCACAGGACCACCTTTAAACTGTTCGATAATCGTATTTAAGACTAAGCGATCTGTCCAGTCTAAACCATGAGTATCCACATCAAAAAGGTTCATCGCCGTAGCTGCCAGTTCAGAAGTGATCATTGCCGCTTTCTCTACCTGCACATAATCTCTAACTCTTCTGAGTAACCGATTAGCAATACGGGGAGTACCACGAGAACGACGGGCAATTTCTACGGCACCTGCTTCAGTAATCGTAATGTTGATAATTTCCGCAGTCCGTTTAACAATCAAAGTTAGTTCGTCTAGTTCATAAAAGCGCAGTCTTTGAATAATCCCGAAGCGATCGCGCAACGGCGAAGAAAGAGAACCCGCTTTAGTAGTTGCCCCGACTAAAGTAAAGGGAGGCAGGGGAATGCTACGGGTTTTGGCAGTTTGTCCCTTGCCAATCGTGACATCCAAACGAAAATCTTCCATGGCAGGATAAAGTAATTCTTCCGTCATTCGATTTAAACGGTGAATCTCATCAATAAAGATAATATCGCCTGGTTTGAGACCGACTAAAAGTCCTGTAATATCTCTAGGACGCTCTAAGGCTGGTGCGGAAGTGATTTTGCAGTCTACGCCCATTTCGGCGGCTAAGATTACCGATATAGTAGTTTTACCCAAACCTGGAGGGCCATATAATAGCAGGTGATCTAAAGGATCTTGTCTACCTTTGGCAGCAGCGATCGCAATATTCAAAATTCCCTTGAGGTCTTTTTGCCCAATATATTCGGCTAGTCTCTGGGGACGAATTTTTTCTTCGTTCGGTTCTATTTCCTGGGTGTTTGCCTGAGGAGACATTAGGTTGATGTCAGGATCTTGTCTCTTTACCTGTCTTGCTTGGCGAGGCTGTTGAGCGGGAATTTCTTGAGGTTCAGAAGATCTTTTAATTGCCATGATAACTGGGGAGTGGGCGATCGCTTTCAGTTTTGTGACTTTGAATATACTGTTATTGTTACATTGATTGTTAAGTGTACTGGTTTTAGTACTAAACTAATTTTTGGATTAATCAGTTTTTTGTTAGCAAGAGGATTTATATGCGTTTAACTGTTCCCATGACCATGATGGAATTTTTCCGCAAGAGCGAAGGCAAATGGTACACGGAAAGAAGTGTACACCACTTTGACATAGTAGCTGATGAATCAGGAGAGTCCAATTTAATTGTCAAAGTAATTGAGCCTGACGATCCAAAAGTTAAGCAGGTATGCGAGGTACAGGGGATTGACCCCATCAAAGCAAAAGGAGGCGGTAGTTTTAGCTGGCAAGATAATTTGGAAGAAAAAGAACCTAATCCCAACTATGCAGCTATTTTAATTGACATTCCTGACGATGAGACAGGACGCAGCGGTAAGCTAGTTCGTGATAAAGGTTATGTTGATGGTCTACCTGTCATCAGTCGCTATTGGTTTGGCGAAGACGGTATTCTAACGATTAACACCGATTACGATAACAACCAAGGACAAGAACGCTGTTGGTTTTTAACCGATGACTTTCGGGTTCGGGTTAGTACAGTGCAGATGCTCAATGGAGTCAGCTTGATGGCTTATTGTTCTGAACGCCGTTGCGTCTCACCAGAAGAGATTAAGAAAATGGCTCAAAGTCATGCTGTCTGATTGGCTAGGTTGAGCTTGAGTCTTTCAAGGCAGCGTTAATTTTCTAGTCTTGCCAGGGGGAATAGCGTTGTGCGTAATAGTCTAAAATGGCTGCGACTTGTTCTTGTTCGGTGGCAGAGATATTTTCAGCATAACTAATTTGCAAAGCTGCAATCTGGCTTTGGTCATAATCAAACTTCTCGGCTCGATCGTGTTCGAGAGAACGCATAATTAAACTCGTATCGACTCCTGCTACCTGTCGTAGATGAGCAGCTACTTCGCGATACACTGCCAGGGGTAGCTGAGGACAGCTAAGCTGCTGTTGATTTGGTTTAATGGTCGAGGATTCCATAAGCTAAATTCGTCATAAAAGTAAAATTATTTAGTTATTTTCTCACTTTCTACTTGGGTCTGCGATCAGAAATCTCCGATAGTGGGACAGAATCATTGCATAATATAAAGATATGCTAAGAGTTGAATGAGAACAAATCACTCAACAGGAAAGTGATTCAAAACTCATAGGATAAATATATTGTTAGAGCCAAAAAAAATAAAACTTATTATGAAAACTGTTTCCGATAGTAAAAGGGCATTCTATAGTGCTTATCCTCGACCAATCAACTCGGTCTATCGCAGAGTGATCGAAGAATTACTGGTAGAAATGCACCTACTATCAGTAAACGCTGATTTTAAACCAGATCCTATTTACTATTTAGGCATTGTTACTTCTTTTGAGCGTTTGATGCAGGGTTATCAGCCAGAAAAAGATAAGGAGCAAATTTTCAATGCCCTTTGCACCTCTACCGATGCTGACCCTCAAATCTATAAATCTCAGGCAGGAACGCTATTGTCTTTGGCTAAAGACAAATCTGTAGACGAACTGATTGCTTGGTTGGGAAATCCGACAGCAGTAGATGATACTGGCTATATTGTTGAACCAATTCAGGCGATCGCTAGCAATGATAATTTCAAATACAGTCGTCTTTTTGCTATTGGTCTTTATACTCTTTTAGAGGAATGCGATCGCGAGTTGGTCAAAGATCTTGAACGGTGCAATCAAACTGTGGATGCGATCGCGCAAAAGCTTCAGATATCTAGTGACAAGATGAAGAAGGACTTGGAGCTATACCGTGGTAATTTAGAAAAAATGACTCAGTTACTCAAGGTAATTGAAGATGTCTTAGAGGCTAGTCGTAAACAAAGGGAAAAAAGAGAACAGGAAAAGCAAATCAATAATACTCCAGAAGACCAAGAAGATAAAGAAGTCAAAGAAACAGCAGCCGAATAAGTCAGAAGTACCCTCATCTCTTGACAAGCCACCAGGGCGATCGCTTAGCTAGTCCTAAAGGGTACCACCTGGCATGATGCCTCTGACTTTGGCAATATTGCCTAAACAAGACTGTTTCACTGATGGATAATCAGGTTAACCAACTAAATCGTTATCGTCTGGAAATTCGTCGCAGACATGATCTCTTTGGCTGAGGCGTTCAATTTTATCAACAATTTGCGTCGGATTCATAGATTTAAGCAAATATTCGTTGACTCCGCATTCAGCAAACTTTTGCCATTCATGATGCTCAAAGCGATCGCCTAGCAGGGTGACACTAGTAACCTGGCTTAACGGAGTACGAGCAATGGCACTAACCACGCTTTTAATATTCATCAGGGAACAATCTCGATCAATAATGACAATTTTTGGTTGCAGCAGTTCAATCTGATTAATTGCCATAGCAGAATCCATTAGCCAAACCACCTGATATTCAATTGTGTTGAGTAATTGGCAAATAAAGGTCGCACTTTCCTCATCCTGCGTAATCAGCATAATTATTTTAGACTCAACAGCCGTCTGAGTCGAAATTGCTGGTTTGGATAATTCGAGTTGGGCAGGATTTTTCTCAGGGAGATAGACAGTAAATATCGAACCTTTCCCTTCAGCCGATTCCACTTCAATCGTTCCACCGTGAAGTTCTACCAGTTTTTTAGTCAAAGCAAGACCTAAACCAGTGCCTCCATGAACCCGCTGACGAAAGTTTTCAATTTGCTTGAATTTTTCAAACAGTAAGGGAATTTCTGCCGCGGCAATACCGATACCTGTATCTTCAATCTGAAAAACTACCTGACGTTTCTCCCTCCAGATTCTGAGAGTGACTTCGCCTTCAGAGGGAGTAAACTTGATGCCGTTATTAAGTATATGAAACAGTATTTCTTTTAATCTGGTTTCATCAGCCAAGAAACTATCTTGTTCGGGGTCGATCTTGATTTGCGAACTAAAGATAATTTTTTTCTCTTCCGCACTTTCTTGCAATAACTGCATCGACTGTTTAACCACATTAGTCAAAGATAGCTGTTTGATATTTAAAAGATGTTTGCCTGACTCAACGTCAGAAAACTCAAGAATGTTATTAATTAATGCCAGCAGATGCTTGCCGCTTTGTTGAATTAGATGAAGATATTTGTGCTGTTTCTCTGGAGTTAGAGGCATCCTTTCATTGGTGGATGACCACTGTAGCAAAGTACTAGACAAGCCAATAACGCAGGTCAAAGGTGTACGCAGTTCATGACTCATGCTACCTAAAAAATCATGCTTTGATTTGCTGGCCGCTTCGGCGGCGATTAAAGCATCTCTAATTTGATGTGCTTGGATTTGAACCTGCTTTTCTAATAATTGTTTTTGCTGCTGTAGTTGCTGATAAGATTGGTGGTTAAAGATAGCGATCGCTAAATATTCTGCTATCTGACGTAAAAACTGCACCTCTTGATAATGCCATTGTCTGGGTTCAAAACATTGATGAGCGATGACTAAACCCCATAATTTATCTTTAACGTTAATCGGAATAACTACTTTGGCTTTTACCTGTAGTTTTGCCATCAAAGACATCAGACAGGGTGCCAAGTTAGAAGCAGATTCGAGATCGTTAATTACTAAGCTAAATCCCCGATGATATTTATCTCGACACTGAAATGAATCTCGCCAACAGTCTTCTTCCTGAAGATACAGGGTAGAAGTAATATTGTCGTTTTTCTTTGCTTCATAAGTAATCGTATCTACTGTATAAACTGGCTTAAGTTGGTACTTATTTGACTCTAAAGGTACATCTAGCTGATAAATCAATAGTCGGTCTAACTCTAAAAAACTACAGCCTTGATTAACTGTTGTTTGAATGATTTCTGATAAATTTAGATTTTGACTAATCTGAATCTTGATCTGTTCAAAGATACGTTCTTGTTCTATCTGGTAATGGAATAATTTTTCCCTTGGGGGAGTGTGGTATTGTCCATATTGACGATCAGATTGTTCTGCACTGTTTGTCAGCAATTTAATTGCTTTGAACACAAATTCCGAGTCACTATCATTATTTTTGGTTAATTTGGTCATAAATTTGGTCTGTAAACGATTAATAACCGTAGTATTCCAGTTTTGCTGATAGCCAAGTTGGCTTAATTCATTAATGATTGCTGCTTGGTCGAAAATTACGCTAACCTGATATGTCTCGGCTGCTATTATCTTGTGTTGAAGCAATAAAGCATTAAACTTGGGTGTGATTAACAAAAAAAACTTGTCTGTTTTTAATTGTTGTGGAGGATAAATTTTCGGCTCGTTTTCTAGTAGCTTAAATAATGTATCTTCTGTAAACAAAAAAGTTTCATCCTGAGCTACCATAGCCAACCAGAGTTCGGTAAGCTGTTGCCAAACTTGATAACTAACAATTTTCTTAAGGACTAAAGAAGATGAATAACTCGACACAATTAAAATTCAGCTAATAGCACGATTTTTTCTGTTTATATAGCTTGGCTCATTTTTATGGGCTTACACTGAACCGTAATGATTTCTCAAGATTAGACCAACAAAACTATGCACAAAATCGCTGCGCTACCTGGAGGATGGAATTCTAATACGGAAGGGGTAATTTTTATTGAACAGTCTCCTGCACCGATTATTTTTCTAACTTATGCCGATACAGATATTCAAACTATTGCTGCTGCACGCTCATTTTTAGGAAATAGTTTTCCCGAAATTAGAGTAGTTAATTTGCTGAATTTACAACAGCAATTAAGCATAGATGTTTACCTAGAAACTGTCCTATCAAAAGCTAAAATAGTTGTGTTACGGCTGTTAGGTGGAAGTACTTATTGGTCTTATGGATTTGAGAGAATTAAAGAAATTGCTCAGTTGAGTAATATAGCTTTATTTGTGCTACCAGGAGATAATGCTCCCGATCTAGATTTAATTAGTCATTCAACAGTTTCTCTGGCTGCGGTCAATCATTTATGGCGATATTTAATTGAAGGCGGTTCCGAAAATTATGTTCATGCTTTGCAGTTTCTTAGTGATACTTGTCTACAAACAAATTACAATCCAGAACCAGCAAAATCTATACCAGAATTAGGTATATATCAATGGCAAAAGCAAGCAAATAATTTAACTAAATTAACTAAATTTAGTGGCAATCAGCAAAAGACAAATGGCGATCGCTCCTGTGGCATACTCTTTTATCGCTCTCATTATTTAGCTGGAAATACTGCACCTATTGATGCTTTATGTCAGTCTATAATAGCTCGCAATCTTCAGCCAATCGCGATCTTTATCTCTTCATTAAGAAATGTAGAATTACAGCAACAACTGTTAGCTTTACTTCAACAAAAGACTGTCAAAGTGCTGCTTAATACCACCAGTTTTGCAGTGGCAAAGATAGGAGAATCAGCTCAATTAGACTTTTGGCAACAGCTAAACATGCCAGTTTTACAGGTTATTCTAAGCGGTAGCACCAAAGAGCAATGGGAGAGTAGTTCGCAGGGATTGATGCCTCGCGATGTTGCCATGAACATTGCCTTACCTGAAGTTGACGGTAGAATCATTACCCGCGCTATCTCTTTTAAATCAGTCCAAACCTGGAACAATCAGCTAGAAACTAATGTAGTTGTCTATCAACCAAAAAGCGATCGCGTCAATTTTGTCGCTGACTTGGCAGCCAACTGGATTAACCTAGCCAATACGCCATCCCCAGATCGCAAAGTAGCTTTAATTTTGGCTAATTATCCTAATAAAGACGGTAGAATTGCCAACGGGGTTGGTTTAGATACTCCCGCCAGCTGCCTGAAAATTTTAGAAGCTTTGCGGCAAACAGGATATACGATTACCGATATTCCCACTACAGGAGACGAATTAATTCAACGCTTGACCACAGGTATTACCAACGATCCAGAAAGCCGAATTAGTCGCCCTAGTTATCAAAGTCTCTCAATCGAAACATATCAACAGTATTGGGACACATTACCCGAAACTGTACGGCAAAACATAACCGACAGATGGGGGCTGGTAGGGGCGAATGGCTATTGGCCTTTACACATAGAGATTCCTGGTATTCAGTTAGGGAATATCTTTATTGGTATTCAACCATCGCGGGGATACGATCGCGATCCAAGTTTAAATTATCATGCACCAGATTTAGAACCTACCCATGAGTATCTAGCTTACTATCATTGGTTGCGAAGTTGCTTTGGGGTACAGGCGATTGTTCATGTTGGCAAACATGGCAACCTAGAATGGCTACCAGGAAAAAGTTTGGCACTATCGGCTAACTGCTATCCTGAAGTTGCACTCTCTACTATTCCGAATATTTATCCCTTTATCGTTAACGATCCAGGGGAAGGTTCACAAGCAAAAAGGCGATCGCAAGCGGTAATTATCGATCATCTTACCCCACCTTTGACTCGCGCTGAACTATATGGTGGTTTAGAAAAGCTAGAAGCCTTGATCGATGAATACTACGAAGCCCAGAGTTTAGATCCAACTCGCTTAAGTATTATTAGCGATCGCATTAGCAAACTAGTTCAGCAGGAAAACTTGGATCAAGATCTGGGCATTAACCCTACCGATACTCAAACCCTAACGCAATTCCTAACTGTCGCCGATGGCTATCTCTGTGAACTAAAAGAGGCACAAATACGAGATGGTTTACATATCTTTGGTCAATGTCCTGATGGGGAACAACTACGGGATTTAATTATTGCGATCGCTCGTTCACCTAGCTACAGCCGTATAGGTTTAACCCAGGCTTTAGCCAAAGATTTTGGTTTAGATTTCGATCCCTTATTAGGCGCAGACGGGGATGTAAGGGCGAATGACCATTCGCCCTTACAGGAAGTAGCAGCTTGGCAGGACAATTATCGACAACGATTAAAACAAGCCAGAAACAAAGGAGATGCGATCGCGATCCTCGAAGAAATTGCGATCGAGTTAGTCGGCAATCTAATTAATCAAAAATCTTCTCCCTCGCTTAATTTACCTAATACCCAATCACAACTCCAGTGGATAGAAGCAAATTTGTTGCCAAATTTACTTAAAAGCGATCGCGAGATTACCAATTTACTGAAGGCTTTAGACGGCAAATATATACCCAGTGGCGCATCAGGCGCACCTACTAGAGGTAGACCAGAAGTACTACCTACAGGACGCAACTTTTATTCGGTTGATATTCGAGGTATTCCTACCGAAACCGCCTGGGAGGTAGGCAGCAGCGCCGCCGAAGCCGTAATTGAACGCTACACCCAAGAAAACGGTGAATATCCTCAATCTCTAGCTATTTCTATTTGGGGAACATCGACTATGCGTACAGGAGGAGATGATGTTGCCCAGGTAATGGCGTTGATGGGCGTTAGACCAGTCTGGGATGGCATCTCGCGGCGGGTAGTAGACTTTGAAGTGTTGCCCACCTCTATTTTAAATCGTCCCCGTGTAGATGTAACGGTAAGGATATCAGGCTTTTTTAGAGACTCCTTCCCTAATATAATCAACTTGCTAAATCAAATTACCCAAACCGTCGCCAGCTTACCAGAAGCTGAAGCAGCCAACCCCCTAGCTGCCCAGGTGCAGGCCGAACAGCAGATCTTAGAAAGCCAGGGAATAGATGCTGAAACCGCCAGAGAAAGATCTAGCTATCGTGTATTTGGTTCTAAGCCTGGGGCTTATGGTGCAGGGATGCAAGGGTTGATTGAGGCGCAAAATTGGCAAAGTGATGAAGATTTAGCCAGGGCATATCTTAACTGGAGTTCTTATGCTTATGATGCCAGCGGCAAAGGCTATGCTGCACCTAAATCCTTTCAACGTCGCTTAAAACAGCTACAAATAGTATTACATAATCAAGATAACCGCGAACATGATTTACTTGACTCCGATGATTACTATCAGTTTCAGGGAGGGATGACTGCTGCGGTACGCAGCCTGACAGGGAAGAACCCTGAAGTGTATTTTGGCGATAATTCTCAGCCGAGTAACCCGAGAGTACGCAAGTTAACCGAAGAAATAGCCAGAGTATATCGATCGCGGGTAGTTAACCCCAAGTGGATTAAAGGTGTAATGCGCCACGGTTATAAAGGTGCGTTTGAGATGGCTGCTACGGTAGATTATTTATTTGCCTACGATGCCACGGCTAATTGCGTCGCCGATCATATGTATGAAGGTGTAGCCAAAGCTTATATCTTTGACCAACAGGTACAGCAATTTATTCAAACAAAAAATCCCTGGGCGTTACGGGATATGTCTGAAAGACTCTTAGAAGCTCATCAACGGGGACTATGGCAAGATGTCGCTCCGCAAATGATCGATGACTTAAAAGCGATCGCCAATCAATCAGAAGGGGTAATTGAAGAAATCTAAGATCCCTAACATAGTCGATTAAAGTTTACTTGGTTTTCCGATACTCATTCCCTGGCTAGATGCGATCGCTCTACCTACCTGGCAATAATTGTGGGCAATTGTCTATTTTATGTTGTTAACTATTGATATTAATGCAGATTCGAGTTAAATCAATCTTTAAATTAATTAAAGAGGCTTTCGTTGAATGGCAGCAGGATAAAGCTTCGATGCTAGCTGCCGCTTTAGCTTACTATACGGTATTTTCGATCGCGCCACTGTTGGTCATTGCGATCGCGATCGCTGGTGCGGTTTTTGGTCAAGATGCGGCTCAGGGTGAAATTGTCTCTCAAATTAATCAGTTGGTAGGACAAGAAGGTGCTGAAGCCATTGAAACGATTCTAGCTAATGCAGATCAACCGCAGCTTGGCAGCATATCATCAATTATTAGTGTGGTGGTGTTGTTTATCGGTGCGTCTGGCGTATTTGCTCAACTACAGGAAGCTTTAAATACTGTTTGGAACGTTAAAGTCAAGGCAAATGCAGGTATTTGGGAGTTTATTCGTAAGCGATTATTGTCTTTCGGGATGGTGCTGGCGATCGGTTTTTTGCTCTTAGTATCTCTCATTTTGAGTGCCATGTTATCTGGCATTGGTAAGTTAGAAATTAACTTGCTTCCTGGTTTAACTCCCCTATGGCAAATAGCCAACTTTGTCGTTTCTTTTAGCTTGATTACTTTATTGTTTGCCTTAATTTACAAGTATCTACCTGATGCTAAAATCCACTGGCAAGATGTTTGGGTAGGAGCAATAATCACTGCCTTATTATTCAATATCGGCAAATCTTTAATTGGTTTGTATTTAGGCAGAGGCAGCTTGGGTTCAGCCTATGGTGCTGCGGGTTCTTTCATCGTTTTTTTAGCCTGGGTGTTTTATTCGGCTCAAATTCTTTTGTTTGGTGCAGAATTTACCCAAGTTTATGCTCGTAAATACGGCAAAAAAATTCGCCCAGATTCTCATGCAGAGCATTGCTAATTAAAGTCCCGTTAAACTAGAAAAAATGACACTAGATGCGATTAAAAATTGCATCTAGATTACAAAATATTAAATAAAGAATGTTCGACTAAACGCGAACAAAACTAATCTAAACCAGAGGTCAAAGATTGATTACTTTATCTCGTCAGGAAGAGTACTTTCGGCAACATCTGGATAAAGTTTGCCAAAATCTTTTAATGCTTCTGCTGTTTCCTTGCCGATTTCTTTGGCTCTTTCTAAAGGAGCATCCTCGGTTCGACGAGCTTCTTGTCGCCACTCGCGAGTTGTTGATGGTCTTTCAGGATTATTTTCAACGACATCGCTGCCAACAAGATCGGCAGCAGACCTGCTATTTGTAGCCAAACTGCCAACACCGTTGGTTAATAAAATTGCTCCCAATAAAATAGTAGTCAAGAAGCTTTTTACTTGAATTTTTTTAATTAGAGAATTGATGTGATTTATGGCTTGAGAGATTAAATGTATCATAGTTGTTTTGTTGATTAAATGTGTGGTTTTTAAGTGCTAATAGCTTTAAATTGCCGTAAATTCGGGTGTTATAATTTCTTCAATTCAAGGGCAAAAATTGAACAACCAATTTATTTATCTATTGTTTACACAAGTTTAGATTAACTGACTTATAAACAATAATTCCTCTGACCAAAGTTATAATTTGTTGTGAATTGAATCTGCTATTAAAAACTTTACTAGCTCGTACGATAACTTAACGCTTGACTACGATCGCCTATATTTATTACTTAAGGAAGATATGTTTAACTAAAAAATTAAGTTGTAATAAAACTGTCTATGCGTTAACCAATCGATCTAACCTGACAAGTATGCCTATTCCCATTCCCCAAAGACCTAGTGGTTATAGATTAGGTAATGCCGATGCACCAGTGGTAATTGAAATATTTTTTGATGTTGAGTGTCCTTTCTCTAAAAAGGGTTGGCAAACAATCTTGCAGGTAGCAAAAGCATATACTGACGAACAGATATACCTGATTCTTTATCCGATGACTTTGGGCAACCACCGTCAAAGCTGGGATGGAACAAAAGCCGCGATCGCAGTTGCGGGAGATGATACCAACAAGTTCATTAAGTTTGTCAGCTATCTTTTCGATCATCAGTCAGAATTTGCTAACGAGGCTTCCAAAGATAAGACACAAACACAGTGGCATCAACTTTTGGCTAGCTATGCCGTGGCTGCCACTGAATGGTCTGACCAAAACCAGTTTATCGAACTGTTAAATAGCCCAGAAATTTACAGCCAAGCCAGAATACCTGCTCGTTTCGCTACGATACGAGGGGTTTGGTCAACTCCCACCTATTTTATTAATGGTGCAGAAGCAAATGATTTGTCTTCTCAATCTAGCTTGCAGGATTGGCAAAATGTCATCAATTCTCTACTTTAGTAAAAAATCAAGAAGAATTTATTTAGCTAGTAGGAGTAAATATGTCTTAGCTGTCATCTATTCCTAGTTATAGGCTATTAGATATAGTTAAATAAGTTTCTAACTTTTGGGTTATTTAAAAAGACTTGAGATGTTTTAACCTTTTACTAGGTGAACTACACTTTCTTTGACTTTTAAGCCATATTGTAGTCAATTAACCCAATCTACCAAGAGATATTTATTGACTACGATCTACCAACTATATTTGAGAATTGAGATTAAGATCATGGAGCAAAACCTACCAACTTGCGGACAATTAGAACGAAATCTTTCCCAAGGTATTCAAAAACTATATCTTCAAGAATTAGAACATTCACCTGATAAAGTAATTTGTCAGCTTTTTGGTAATCGACTGGCGATTATTATTGAAAACTCATTAACCGCTGTTGAACAAGCTCTGGCTGGTTCTCTAGAATTAGACGGTATGGTTAAACAGTTGAATAAAGAAATTAATAAAGTAGTTGAATCTAAGCTCAAAACACTAATTGAAGAAATATTGTCGGTTCAGGTAGAAGATATCTTGTTCGATTCTACGATAGAAACTAACAGAGCAGGCGCGATCGCCACCCTCAGTCAGCCACCCCAAGTACGCAATCCAGGTTCAATTCCCAAAAACAAAAACGGTAAACCCAACAAGCAAGTTATTCCTGGCAAGATTGTTTATGGTTCTGAAGAACATAGAAGGGAAGAAGAATTACAGACTGTCAATCAAATCAGACATTTTAACTAGTAGACGTGGGCGTAAATAAATCCACCATTAGTAAATCTTACAAGCCCCGCCATTAAATACTTCTGACTTCTGACTTCTGACTTCTGACTTCTGACTTCTGACTTCTGACTTACCTAACCTAAAAGTGTTCTATCCAAACAGAATTTAGTATTATTACTCTGCCGAGGCAACCAAACTTTGACTCTTCATTCTCTCTGTTGAGAATGACTATAGCTGGTGCGCGCTCAGCGTTGCGATCGCCATGGTTAAAAGTCAAAGTCGTTTAGAGGTTCTAAATTAACCTTGTTTTGCTAAAATAAACTCATAATGAGTATGAATAAATCTCAAGTAATTTAATCATGGAAGTCAGAGAACTAAAAGTCAATCAAATTCAGCGACCTTTACCAAGACAAACAGACCAGTTGAAGGTAAAACAATTAGCTCAATCCATTGCCAAAGAGGGTTTACAGAAGCCAATTGATAATTATAATAGGATAGCTAAATATTGCCTTGCCAACAAGATTTTTTTTCTCCAGTTAAAAAAAACTTAAAATATTTATGTTTACCTGGGAAAAGAAATATGAATAGAATTGGTCAGCATAAGCTAATTTTGGCAATAATATTTATCATTACGCTGCTATTAAGCGTCCAAATGTCTTGGGCTAAACCCCAAACAGCAACAGTGTTAGCAGCACATAGTCATGACTATCCTAGTCCAAGTGCGATCGCTCAAGCAGAGCCTAAAGTTGCTGTAGCTACAGAATCGGTGGAGTACGTCACCATAGACGGACAGGCAATTAACGGTTACTATGCCTATCCTGAAGCTGCTACTGACCCACTTCCTGGCATTCTGGCTATTCATGAATGGTGGGGACTAAACGAAAACATCGAAGCAATGGCACGCAGATTGGCAGGAGAAGGTTATCAGGTACTAGCGGTAGATTTATATAACGGACAGGTAGCAGACACTCCAGAGCAAGCTAGTCAATTAGTGAAACAAGTGGCAGATAATCCTTTTGGTGCAGAAGCAAATATTACTAAAGCTTACAATTATTTAGTAGCAGAAAAACAAGCTCCTCAAGTAGCCAGTATTGGTTGGTGTTTTGGTGGTAGCTGGTCATTAGAAACAGCGTTATTATTTCCTCAAGAATTAGATGCAGCAGTAATTTATTATGGTGGGGACGTAGGAAAAGCCACGAGAGAAGAATTAAGCACTTTAGAAATGCCAATTTTAGGCATATTTGGCGCAGAGGATAGTTCTATTCCTCTAGAGACAGTAAAAGAGCTGCAAACTAATTTAGAAGAGCTAGGCAAGGAAGCAGAAATCATCGTTTACGAAAATGCAGGACACGCCTTTGCCAATCCCTCTGGTCAAAACTATGTCCCTGAAGCAGCCGAAGCAGCTTGGGAGAAAACTACTGAGTTTTTAAATGAATACTTGAGTTAAGTCTTTAACCCAACAATCTCTATGTGTTGGGTTTTATTTCTACCAAAAATTTTGCCATCCCTGTTGCTTTTCTTTCCTAAATCTCTGTGTCCATTCCTCAGACACATCATCGGCTAATTGTTGAAGTGGAGGAGAAGATAGAGGAACATTCAAATTATTTTAGGATTACAACCAGGAAATTGTTTAAAAGTGTTGATTATGCTACTGAGATATGCTTCGTATGCTCTTATCTTTACGCCAAAAATACCATTAGTACTAGTCCCAAGCTGCCATAGTTTCTGCTGCAATTCTGCATAACTGTCGAACTCATATTTATCTAAAGTCAACCATTCACTAGGTTTACCTGCTATACCAGTAGACTGCAAGGCTCTACAAAGAAGCGTACTCCCCGTCCGTTGACTAAACCAAATAGTATAAGACAGTTTAGGTTTCATCTATGTATTGGTATAAAACTTTGATGTCAGATTTCAGCTGCTTGCCAAAGCAAGGTTTAAGTTTTTATTTTTTGATTAACAAGCGAAGTAGTTTTGTTGGATTACGTTAGCACTAACCCAACCTCCAAAAATAAAAGTCACGGCAATTATCAGCAGGTTACAGATCTTACAGATCCTTTTGATATTCTTCTAATAAATCCAAAAGAGTCATTTTGCACTGCATCGGTAATAATTCATTTAAAGCCAACTCAGTTTTTCCACCACCAAGCTTTACGGGAATATCCTGTAAAATAGCGGTAACTGCATCTTCACTTAAAGAATTATTTTCTAGAATTGGATAGACTTTCTCTGCCACAACAGTATGCAGATGAGCATCGTTTAGATACAAATGCCACTTGGCAACATCCATATAGATGTTTTCGCCAATTTTAGCTGCCAAAGCTTCAATGTCTTGTGTAGTAGCCATTAGGTTTTAATTGATGTATAGTCTGCGATCGCTTTAATATAAATAAAGTGTAGAGCTAAAATGCCAAACCAAATACCGTTTACCCACAGTAACCAGGGCCATTCTGCCGATTTTAAATTATGGGCAAACCACAAGCCAGAATTAGTTGCAGCATAAATACCAACATGAATCGCAAAATTCATCAAGTCATCTAAACGGCGGAACTCTGGGTCTGTTTTACGGTCTGGTTCACGGGGCCAACGAGGAGGCATAGGTAATTACTAAATATCAAATATACATACAAAAGACTATTTTCATTGTATCTGTTTAGCTGCTCATTCCTCCAGCTAAATAATCTCCTGATTTTCCCCCAGTCTTACTCAGAAGATAAATTGATTCAATCTGCATCGATTTTTCTAGTGCTTTAGCCATATCGTACAGGGTTAATGCCGTTACCGAGACAGCAGTTAAAGCTTCCATTTCTACTCCTGTCTCAGCTTTAGTAGCAACAGTCGCCTGAATTTTGTATCCAGGTAAACTATGATCGGGCGTAATCTCGACTTCAATTTGCTGAATTGGTAAAGGGTGACACAAAGGTATCAGATTGGCAGTTTGTTTGGCCGCCATAATTCCCGCAATTTTTGCCGTACCTAATACATCTCCTTTGGGTGCGTTTCCCGCTTCAATAGTGGTTAGAGTTTCTAAAGACATACTAATTTTCCCGACTGCTACTGCTTGGCGACGAGTCATTGGTTTGTCTGAAACATCGACCATTTGAGCTTCACCGCGATCATTGAGATGTGATAAAGAGTTAAACTGATTTTTTTCTTGCATTACGATACTAAGTTCTGCTACTATTGAACACTGTTGGGTTGAGTAAGTAAATTATTTATCAGCCAGGTAGGGGCGAGTAGCTCAGTGGATTAGAGCATTTGGCTACGAACCAAAAGGTCAGGGGTTCAAATCCCTTCTCGCTCATCATAAAATATAAATAATGCTTGATGTAAATTAGCTTTGTTGATTCACGTTTAGCGAGCAGCTACTTTTTGTAGATTAACAAGCAACTTATGTTTAATAAAATAGAGCTAGTTTTTTGGGCAATATTATATTAAATATATTATTAGGAATTAGTGTAGCTACTATCGTTAAATATAAAAGAGTTGACGATAGCATTGATAGTTAAATGATTCCCAGAAGATATAAGAGATTAAAGCAGGTTCTCAATCAAAGACAGCCAGATTTAACAGTTTTAATCGAAAATGTTCACAAACCTCACAATCTATCGGCTATTATTCGTACCTGCGATGCAGTAGGAGTTTTCGCCGTACACGCCGTTAATCGTCATAGCGACACCCTGACTTATTCTCAAGTTGCCAAAGGAAGCGAAAAATGGGTCAAGCTACATTTTCACTCCGATATTACAACAGCGATCGCACATCTACAACAGCACAGACACAAAGTTTATGCCGCCCATTTAAGCGACACGGCTATTGATTATCGCCAAGTTGACTATACTCAGCCGACAGCGGTTCTTTTGGGTACAGAAAAATGGGGCGTAAGTGATCAAGCGGCGGATTTGGTAGATGGACATATTATTATTCCGATGCAGGGAATGGTTCAATCTCTCAATGTCTCTGTGGCCAACGCTGTCATCTTGTTTGAAGCACAACGTCAAAGACTAGATGCGGGCTTATATGAGCAAGTTCGTTTAGATGCAGAAACCTACAGACAGGTGGTTTTTGAATGGGGTTATCCTGATATTGCTGCTATGTATCGCCGTCAAGAAAAACCTTATCCTCAACTAGGAGAACAAGGAGAAATTTTACACGATAGCTTAAATAGTCAGTCTAATGGCGATCGCTCGCTAGATTAAATCGAGTAATATGTTGTCAACTATATTGCTTGACACGAGGTTAAATAGTGATCGACAGAAGAGATTTTATCAAATACAGTTCGGCTAGTTTATTAGGAACGACGCTACTAAATAGTTGTCAACGTAATGCTAGCCAAGAATCTAACGCTGTTCGCCCCAACTTAATAGTTTTGATTGCTGACGATTTACGATGGGACTGCATGGGCAGTTTAAATGACATCATTCAGACTCCTAATTTAGACCAGTTAGCCAATCAAGGTACAATCTTTTTCAATAATTTTGTTACTACTTCAATTTGCCCAGCAGTATCAGAATATAACTGTTCCCAGATATCAATCCGAAGGCACAGCGCGATCGCTACCTGAGTTTCTCCAAAATAGCGAAGCACAACTTACATACAAGCAACTTTTTGTCAATGAGGAACTATACCAAAAATCAGTTAAAAACTATTACCGCCTAATCTCTGGTATTGACGAGTCCGTTGGCAGAATTGTTCGAGCAGTTAAACAGCAGAATTTTGCTCAGGATACCTATATCATCTTTACTTCCGACAACGGATTCTTTTTAGGGGAAAAAGGATTAGCAGGCAAATGGTTTGGATTTGAACCTGCCATTAGAACTCCCTTAATTATTAGCTCTCTCAAAAACCCTGTGCTTACTCCCCAAAAAGTTATCAAGATGACTTTAAATATTGATGTTGCGCCTACAGTTCTGGCTTTAGGACAGGTCGATCTAGAAAATAAGTTATTTCACGGCAACAGCATGATCAATGAACAAAATGCTAGGGAATGGTGGTTTTATGAACATTTATTTGAACATCCCCGAATTCCTATGAATGTCGGCATTAGAAGTACCAGATATAAGTATTTATCCTTTCCTCAACATGACTACGAAATGCTGTTTGATTTGAACTTAGACCCTCAAGAAAATATCAATCTAGCTTATGAAAATAGCTATCGAGCGATCGCTGAAAAATATCGCTCCTTGGTGCAAGATTCGGTGCAAAATTTGAGCTGATCGACCCTAAGTTTATCACTTAAAAAACTCTAGCATTTGTTGATTGCGAGAATGATTCCATTCGCCGATTAAATTGATCTTTAAACCAGCAACACTAGCCATAAAAGACATTTCATCAAATGAATAGTGAAACGGATCTCGGTCATAGTTAGTCACAACACCACCTGGTTGATGAGCAATTTGAGCCGTATGAGCAGAGGTGGGAGCAAGAAAAAAAGTTGAATAGTATTTACCTTGAGGAGTTAAGTTCTTCTGTACTTCAGATAAACAACGAATAATCATATTCATTGGCAAATGAGTAAAGACGGATACGGACAACATAAAGTCAAATTGCTGTTGAAAGCGATCGATCTCGAACTTATCACTAACTATTAAATGAGGATTTTTTGGTTCGAGTAAATGAGGATTTTTTGGTTCGAGGTTTGCCAATTTAACTTCATGCCATGCAGCTTTAATTAGCGAAGCATTCACATCCAAACCATAATATCGATTTGCTTCAAGATAGTTAATAAAATGCAATCCTCCCCGTAGACAACCACAGCCAATATCTAAAAGCTGGTGGTGGGGTTGCAAACCCTGTTGGAGTAAAAAATCATATTGTAGTTGACCAATTTCTGACCATTTACCACCAATAAAATGGCGATGCTTATTCTGGCTAATATCAAATTCAGACAACTCTTCTCCGTAGGAATTAATTCCCGACATAACGTTAGAAGCAGTTAATTTATTGTAGGCTTGGGGTTTTTCTAGCATAGTTTTTGGTATTTTTCCTCGGCGAATTAGGTCTCGGCACCATAGCGTGGATTTATTTTAGTAGAAATAGCTACAAAAATTGTTAGTAGCAAATTACAAGCATGTTTAAAAAATGTCTTATTTTAACGCTAATCCGAAAATCGGTTGCTTAGCACCTTACTACTCAAGAATTAAACCAGAAAATAATATAACTATGTCTAGGCGTTTAAGCCTCTGAGCTTTTTTAATCATCGAATTATTTCTGCTTACTTGCCTTAAACCAATAATTAATCATGAGTCAAAAATCACTGACATAACCAACATAATTTTTTCATCATGTTCAACAATACTTAAAATATCCATTTTTGATCGCTGAGCAAACATCAGATCGTGAAGGATAACGATAAGCTAATAAATTAGAGAAAAAATTTTAGCCGAGAATATGACCGATATTACTTATATGTTGACTTGGAACTGCCTGAGTAGTTCGCTGATAGCTACTGCCACCGAAGCTGCCACCGAATCTAATGCGGAAGAGGGTACATTAGTCCTAGCCGGGGTTTTGCTAAGTCTGGTGATCATTTATTTTGCCAGTCAATTGGGGGGTGAAGTTTGTTCTCGTATCAACTTACCACCAGTCTTAGGGCAATTAGTTGGCGGGGTCTTAATTGGTATTTCTGCGTTTCGGTTACTGCTTTTTCCAGCAGGCGGTAGTGTAGCCGAAGATTCTCTAATCATTAGCTTTCTACAAAATACCGCGGGATTAACGACTGAATCTGCACCCTCGGTGTTTGCCTCCTCTAGCGAGGTGATTACTTTGCTGTCGGAACTAGGGGTAATCATTCTTTTATTTGAGATTGGTTTAGAATCTGACCTCAAAGAATTGATTCGTGTCGGACCGATCGCTGCGGTAGTGGCAGTAGTTGGGGTAGTTGCTCCTTTCGTTACGGGAACAGTAGGCTTGATTTATATCTTCGGCACTCCCGTAGTGCCAGCCGTGTTTGCAGGGGCCGCTCTAACTGCTACTAGTATTGGGATTACCGCCAAGGTATTAGCCGAATTAGGACAGCTTAGTTCCGAAGAAGGTCAAATTATTATTGGTGCTGCGGTACTGGATGATATTTTAGGCATTGTAGTTTTGGCTGTAGTGGCAAGCTTGGTCAAAACAGGAGAAATTCAGATTACCAATATTGTTTATCTAGTCATCAGTGCTGCGGTATTCTTAATTGGTTCAATCTTACTCGGCCGCTTAGTTAGTCCTTTAATCGTCGGATTAGTTAACGAAATGAAAACCCGTGGTGAAGTATTGTTAACTGGTTTAGTGTTTGCTTTTGTGCTATCTTACATTGCTACTGCAATTCATCTAGAGGGTATTTTGGGAGCATTTGCCGCAGGATTAATTTTAGCCGAAACCGATAAGCGCAAGGAATTGGAAGAACAAATTATCCCTGTTGCCGATTTTCTCGTACCAATATTTTTTGTCTGTGTAGGTGCTAAAACTGACCTGAGTGTTCTAAATCCTACCGTTGCCAGCAACCGCGAAGGACTAATTATTGCCACATTTTTAATTTTGGTTGCTATCCTAGGTAAAGTTATTACGGGATTTACTGTATTTGGCAATCCCGATTTAAATAAACTGGCGATCGGTGTCGGCATGATTCCTAGAGGAGAAGTCGGTTTGGTGTTTGCTGGGGTGGGTTCAGCCAGCGGAGCGTTATCTGAAGCGACAGAAGCAGCCATTATTGTCATGGTAATCGCAACTACATTTGTTGCCCCTCCACTATTGCGTTTGGTGTTTAAGGAGACAGAATCTATAGGTCAATCAGTGGACAAAATTCAAGAATGACAACATAATTAGGCGAAGCCGATCGCGAAAACATCGGAAAATATCTATGAGTTCCTGTGAAATTAGACCCCAAGTGATTTATGAAACCAAATTGCTTCTTTTTACGTCTCGATAGATCGAACTTCAAGAATGGGTACTATATAGTTCTAATGGGATTGACTGAAAATATTTTAGCATCTGCATCCCTCTTCATAAGACAGTTAGACTGGGTACCAAGTTCTTGTTGGTGCTTGTGTTTTGGTTTTAGATGGGAGTCTTGGCTAAGCGTATCTCAAAGGTCAGTTATCTACTATGTGTGAGGAGCAATAATTGTGAGATTTCACTGGCTATTATCGGGTTTTATAGGTGGTTTTCTGTTTTGTTCTCCCGCTAGGGCAGGAAAAATTATCTCTTGGGAATTTGAATCACAAGATAATAATTTGGTTTTTAAGACCGACGAGGGGGTACAGCCAACAGCGGAGTTGCTCAGCAATCCAACACGACTGGTAATCGATTTGCCAGGAACAGAGTTAGATCGAGAAACAGTTAAAGAAAGCTACCAAGGCCCGGTGAGGGGATTTCGGATTGGACAACCAGAACCAGATACTTCTCGGATCGTGGTGGAATTAGCCCCTGGCTACGATATTGATGCTGATGAAATTGAATTTCGCGGTGTCTCTGCGACTCACTGGGAAGTAGAAATGCCAGAGCCTAAAGCGTCTCGCTTTGCCTCATCTAATGGCGGTGACGTTGACAGACAAGAATTAGAATTGCCTCAACTAGAGATGCCGAATGCTTTGCCTGGCTTAGAAGAGGTTCAAGCTCTAGCACCCCTTAGTTCTCCTCACATTAAAGCCACCAAGAACGGCTTTTTTATTGACATTGATGGCAATCGCCAAATTAAAATTGATTCAGAAAGAGATGGCGATCGCATTGATTTCTTTCTCGAAGGCATTACCCTTCCAGACGAACTAGTGTCTGAGTCGATCGCAGTTAATCAATATGGCGTTTCTAGCATTGAGTTTGAGCAGACGGATGACGAAGAAGCCGTCATGAGTCTAACTGTCGCTGAAGACAGTCCTGACTGGCTAGCAACTTTTAGCCGTCTTAGAGGTTTATTGTTACTCCCCAAAGGAGACCTACCTAATTCCACCAGCATCGCTGCGAATAATGCTGATTCTCAATTGGAAGCAACTGAGACTGAAACTGAATTAGCATCAGAGGTAAATCCAGAATCTAGCTTGATCGATCAAATTGAACTAGTAGATGATGCTGAATTTTCAATTCATGCTAATAGTGAGCTATCTGCGGTAGTATCTCGGCAGAACAACGGTATTTATCAAATTACCATCGACAATGCACAGCTAGCAGAAGATTTTCAAGGTCCTGAACTAGAGGCTGGCAGTCCTATCTCAGAACTTAAAGTACGTCAGGAAGATTCTAGAGTAGTCTTAGAGGTCACGACGCGATTGAGATATCGCCTGGGAAAACTTAGTGCTGAAGACCAAAAAATTGCTTTACCGATTGAGGTAGGAGTAGATCCTCTACCCCCAAGCGATGCTCCTCTATTGCCTCCAGGGTTTGCGAAAGCTCCCAAGGATCGAGTCGTCGAACAAGATATTCCTCCCGTTCTTCCGAGCAATCGCCCTAGAGTAGTTATCGATCCTGGTCATGGCGGAGATGATCCTGGCACAATCGGTATTGACGGCGTCCGCGAAAAAGATGTAATTTTGCCAATTTCCTTAGATGTTGCTGAAATCTTAAGAAAGCAGGACATAGAGGTCATTATGACCAGGGACACGGATAACTTTATCAGTCTCCAGGGCAGAACTGACATGGCAAACGACATTGATGCTGATTTATTCGTCAGCATTCATGCTAATGCAATTAACCTCAGCCGTCCTGATGTCAACGGTTTAGAGACATACTACTATCAAAGTGGTCGCCGCCTGGCAGAAATAATTCATTGGAGCATTCTCAATGGAGTTAACATAGACAACCGAGATATTCGTCGTGCCAGATTCTATGTTCTGAGGCATTCGACTATGCCTGCCGTGTTGATAGAAGTAGGCTTTTTGACAGGTGCAGTTGACTCTTCTCGCCTTAAAGATCCTAACCATCGTCGTCTAATGGCAGAAGCGATCGCCAGGGGAATTGTCGAGTATCTTAAACAGAACAATCCGTAAACTAGCAATATTTTTACTGCAATAGTCGATACCGAGCCAAAATTCCTCAGGTTCATTTCGATGAAATCACAGCAATATCTAACAATTTAACTGAAAATCAATGATCAAAAATTCACTTCAGCGCATTGGCCTGTTTGATAGTGGTGTTGGGGGATTGACCGTATTAAGGGAAATGTATCGCCAGATGCCTACCGAATCTCTGCTCTATTTTGCTGATTCGGCTCGTTTACCTTATGGAACGCGATCGCCAGAAGAAATTTTGTTGTTTGTCCGCGAAATTCTTGACTGGATGTGTCATCAAGATGTCAAGATGATCGTTATGGCTTGCAATACTAGTTCTGCTCTAGCGCTGGAAACGGTCAGAAAAGAATACGAGCTGCCAATTTTGGGCGTAATTCTTCCTGGAGCAAAAGCCGCTGTTAAGCAGGGCAAGCGAATCGGTGTCATTGCTACCTCTGCTACCGCTAAAAGTCATGCTTATCGGCAGGCGATTCAAGAAATTAATCCTCAAACTTTGGTTTGGGAAATTGCCTGTCCTGAATTTGTCCGTTTGATCGAGCAAAATCAGCTTTATACAAACTATACTAGACAAATGGCGCAACAGTATTTGGCTCCACTCATCCAAGAGCAAATTGATACTTTAATTTACGGCTGTACTCACTATAGACACTTGGAAAAAACGATCCAGGCTTTGTTACCCCCTTCAGTACAAGTTATCGACCCAGCAGAACATATTGTAGCTGCTGCGGACAAAGAACTATCTTTATTAGGACTGCGCAATAACCAATTTTCGTTGCCAACTCGCTTTTATGTAAGCGGCTCTCCTCAACAGTTTGCTGGCTTATCTCAGCAGTGGTTGGGTTACTATCCCCAAGTTGAGCAAATTAAAACTCAAAAATCAACCTCCGAAATAATGGCTTTAAATCCCCTCGATTAAAAATTTCGAGTTTTAACCCCAGGCTTCAAGGAATTTTAATTCTTTGACTAGTATCTTGAGAATTATCAGCAATAATATCTTCGTGTCGATTCTGTATTTCTGCTATTTTAAGCAAGCCATAGATAATTAAAAGATAAACAAAAGCCAAAAACAAAATGAAAATAGATATATTTAGATCAATCATTAGTAGTGTCGACTTGATTAAATCAACTTGTTATTAGGTAACCCTGTAAAACTAGAGATTATTCAGTAAAATTTTAAGTTGCTCCCTAGCCAAAATTTGGACTATGGCTACTCTATTCGCCTTTGACCTTTATTAATAGCTCAATTGGTAACCATGTTCTCGCTAAGCTTTGAAAAAGTTCTGATTAGGAATTTCAGCGTTGGTGATTGGATATACGACGTATAATATGCTTCTATTCGTCTTCGCTAACGCTGAAATTTCAATAGCTTACGATAGCCTGAGAAATTATCAGACAATAACTTTAACTACCGAATATATTAGTTTTTAAACTCTCACATCCACAAATAAACGCTGATTTCTCATTGCCGAATCAGCTTGGCTGGTACACATTAAAATACGAGCTAAAAATCAATAATATTTACTCTTATTAATGCTAGTCAATACTCTTTTACAAAAATTATGTAGACTAGGCAACTACCTCTGATTAGGTGGCGACACTAGCTGATCTTGTTAACGCTATTGATGCGATCGCCATGTTTAAGATAACGCTAATTTTATAAAAACTTATCATTATCATAACATAAATATTTTAGATCAAATACACATAGTGTCTAGATTAAAGACAAATTTTTTAGCTAATTGAGAAGTTAATGGTTGGTTATTAGGTGAGCTTCCCTTAAAATAAGTACAATAATATGTAAAGTTTCTTAAATAAATTATTTGCCAGACCTGGCTTAACAATGACATCTTCTACTACTTCTTTATTAGCACCCGTTGAAAATGATCTGAACATTATGACAGATAATCTCAAGCAACTGATTGGTGCGCGTCATCCAATTTTGGGTGCTGCTGCTGAACATTTGTTTGATGCTGGAGGTAAACGAATTAGACCTGCGATTGTCTTGCTAGTTTCTCAGGCAACTATGCCAGATCATCAGCTAACTCCTCGTCATCGTCGTTTGGCAGAAATTACTGAAATGATTCATACTGCAAGCTTAGTACATGATGATGTGGTAGACGAAGCTGATTTGCGCCGCAATGTAGAAACAGTTAATAATTTGTTTGGCGATCGAATTGCAGTATTAGCTGGAGATTTTCTTTTTGCTCAATCATCATGGTATCTTGCCAATTTAGATAACTTGCAAGTAGTTAAACTACTGTCAGAGGTAATCAGGGATTTTGCCGAAGGAGAAATTATGCAAAGCATAAATCGATTTAATATTGATGCTTCGATTAATTCCTATTTAGATAAGACTTACTATAAAACCGCTTCTTTGATGGCTAATAGTGCTAAGGCTGCTGCTATATTAAGTGATGCTGACGAGGCAATAATTGAAGAACTTTATAATTATGGCCGCAATTTGGGGCTAGCTTTCCAAATTGTTGACGATATTTTAGACTTTACTGGTTCAACCGAAGTCTTGGGTAAGCCAGCTGGACTAGATTTAGCTAGTGGGAAATTAACCTCTCCCGTATTTTATGCTCTCAAACAACAGTCCTATTTAAAAACTTTAATTGAAAGAGAATTTTCGGAGCCAAATGATCTTAGTCAAGCCCTAGAATTAATTAAAAATAGTGACGGAATTGAACAAGCTCGTCAGCTGGCAAAAGATCTTGCCTGTAAAGCTGCACAAAATATAAGTTGTTTGGCTGCTTCAGACTCCAAAGATGCTCTTTACGAATTAACTAATTATGCTGTTAGTCGTTTATGTTAAATTGAGTTATTTAAAAATAATTTAAGTTCATTTTTAAGTTGTTTAGCGAAATTGAGGTAGGTGTTCATCAAGCAAGAAACAGTTGATAATGTGCTTTAGGTAAAATTAGTAGTCGAAGATATAAGCGATCGCACTTTATGGAAGCGGTTATTTACTATTTATAAAATTGATGTGTAGTTGAGTAAACTTCGTAGTTGAGCCAGCTGTCGGAAAATCGAGCAGCGAGTCAGTGAAATAGTCTTTAAAAGTTGCTAGTAACCCCCATCTTTTAAAGACAAATGTTGGCATATAGAATTAATCAGATTAGGTAATGATAACGGTTTTTCCGTCAAAGAGAAGTAATTGAAAATAACCGCTAGGTAACAAGCTTAGAGATTATTCCTGTTAAAAGCGATCGCCTTTGAAGAAAGTCAGTTATTCTATTTTAGTTGGCAGTAGCGAGAAAGTCCGCACTAAGCTTAGCGTGAAAAAACTATCAGTCATGCTTAAAAATGACAACCTAAAAAACACGGAAAGACAAAAAGGATCGCAAATTAAGGATGAGGGCAAACAAAGCAACTTAGCTTGTCTGGCAGAAGCCCCGCGCTCTAACGCTTGCGGTGAGCGTCGGGACGGGGCTTTTGAAGTAAGCGACAAATTTAACAAATTTTCTTATAGCGATAATATTGGTTTAAAGTATTCTCCTAAAACTAAAGTATTTATCGCTTTTTGGGGTATGGTCCTAAGTTTTTTGTTTTATGGCTGCCAGGAAAACAGGTTGACTCAATGCCAACCAATTTTTCAGATTGCTCGTAGTGTGGCGGAAAATAGTCAGAACATTAGCTATATCAACAATGAACAGCCAGTAGAAGTAACAAGCTGGTTGGAAGCAGCCAGCTTCCTAAATCGAGCTGCCGATCAAATTCAAGCGTTGCAGATTAATGACAGTAAATTAATTGAATACCAAAATAAATTTGCCACAGTTTATCGTATATATGCTCAAGCTACTTATGATGCTGTACGAGCCAGAGAAAACATGGATTTGGAAACTCTTAAGTCTGCCCGTAGCGATGCCGAACAAGCGGGTAAAATACAGCAAAACCTGCTGCAAGAAATTAACGCCTATTGTTTAATCCCTGAGCTGCATCAACAATTATAATAATCTTGAGGTTACATTTTCACCATCAAGGAATTATTTTTTACCTGACTTTGAGAAACTTTTAAAATAGTTAAGTACAATCGGTGATCTTTGTAGATTGTGATTATATAGTCTTATTAAGAAATAGTAGTTAAATATTTTTTTGATAACTTACATTTAGGCTTAATATGATTCGTGTTTTATTGGTAGATGACCAAAATTTAGTTAGGCAGGGAATTAAATCATTACTAGAGCAAGACTCAAATTTACAAGTAGTTGGAACAGTAAAGGATGGTCGTAATGCGATTAAGCAAGTCGAGCTTTTGTCGCCTGATATTGTGTTGCTTGATATCGAAATGCCTACAATGGACGGTATTACTGCCACTAAATACATTAATCATTCATTTCCTCAAACAAAAGTCATTATTCTTAGCAGCCACGAAGACGAAGAATATTTAACTCAGGCGTTTATGGCAGGAGCCAAAGCCTATATTCTTAAAGATAGTTTGATCACGGACTTAACAAAAACTATCGTAGCGGTTAATAATGGATATTCTCATATAGAGTCTAGGTTATTAGCCAAAATTTTCGCTTCTAGTAATTTTAAGTTTCATAGCAGATTTACTGCTATTGAGAATGAACGAATTAATCATCATAGCCAAAAATTCACTGATTCGATTGTTAAGAATCCTCAGCCAATAAAAGCATCAGACAATAAGGAAACTGAAGCCAAGAGTACGATTTCAATACCTTCTATCAAGCAGCCCTTACTATCTCCAGGAGAAGTTAGCCAAGTAAGTGTGTCTGAAGCGAGCAGCCCAGAAAAGTCAGATTCAGAAATTAATGACTCTAAGTTAAACTTATCCAAAACAGTTGTTGAGAACAAACGAGTTGAACCTCGGCGATTAAACCACAGTAATAGCCAGTTTAATTATAATATTTGGTCAAAATTGAGCGAAGAAAAGAGTTTATCTTCGGTTGCTAATCAATTTACTCCTGTGCCAATGATTCAAGATTCAGCTTCAAAACGAGCTTTAACTTCCGCAAGTAGTCAGAATCAATCAAAAGTAGTCTTGAAAGGTAAAAATTATCTTCGGCAAATAACTAACCAGCCGCCAATTTTAAAATACAAAACTAAGATAAGTCAATTTTATCAATCAAAAGCATTACAATACGAACCACAAATTAAATTATGTCAAGCAAAATTGGTTTACTATCAGTCTCGACTATTCCCCATAATTAAACGGTGGTATCAAAAAGGCTGGTTAGCAGATGCAGGATTAGTATTTTTGGGAATAATTACAGTTATGATTATCCATCAGGTATTTTCCTAAAAGTAATAAACTATTATATTTAATATTATTTGAATAATTTATCGTTATTCCCAGGCTCAACTCCTATAAATCCTTGAGCATGTCTATCGATGAACTTTGATAATACATTGTCAGAGTTCAGATATGAAAAGAAAATTTGATATTTGGTTGAGCTGTTATTTTAATTAGAGAATGAAAATATTTACTTTTAATGCCGCCAATGATACTCGGGTCGAAATATTATGGTCACTTAGATCCAAAAACCGAGATAAAATATTTGCGAAATATATTGCTGAAAATAAATACACTGAAGTTAATTCAATTCAAGACTGTCAGGTAGCTATTTACCCTAAAAAAGCTTTTAATCCAGAAACTTTAGCTTTTGATCCTTCTGTATATGATGCTGTTGAAGAAGCAGAAAAATATCAAAAACCACTAATTATTGATGCTACTTGCGATTCTGATGTTTTTTTAGATATGCCAACTGCCAGAATTTTACGCTGTGGATTATATAAAAGTTTGCAACAAAAATTTGAAACAGAGTCTCCTTTTTGGAGTAACTTTAGAACCAAAAGTAGCTTGGATTTATTAAAAATATTTCCCAAACAGCCAAAACCTGCAATTAGTTTTTGTGGTACTACATCTTCAGTTGGCAAACTATCGCAAATAAGCAAGTTTTTATTATCTATACAGACAGTTAAATCGGTTTTATCGTCAGGAAGATTATCTCGTAAAATTGACATAAGATTGAAAGAAGGAATGAGTCTTAAGCTTCGAGAAACTGCCATAAAATTATTAACCATAGACCAGCGCATAAATAGCTATTTTGATGTCACCAACCCTCATCAAAGCTACTATTGTAACGATGAAAGTAATCGGATTAAGCTGGAAAAGTTGTTCGTGAACAACATCAGTAAATGTGACTATGTGTTGTGCGCGAGGGGTACTGGTAATTATTCGGGAAGATTCTATATGGCCTTAAATGCAGGACGTATACCAATAGTAATTGATACTGATGTTGTTATTCCCTTTGAGAACAAGATTCACATCGTAAAAGTTCCAGTAGAGTCTATCAACAGAATAGTGGATTATGTTTTAGAACATTTTGAAACGACATCTGAATCAGAATTAGAGACAATGAAACTTGAAAATCGTCATGTTTATCATCAATATATAGCTCCCGAGAAATTTCTAACCAACTTTTTGCACAGTGTATCTGAGTACAAGTTTAACAATAGTTGATAATTTAGCAAAAACGGCGAGAATCCTGCGATTCTAATTTCTAATTGAATCGATAGATGAATTGCCGACGGGATTTAACAATATAGCCGATTCGTGGTGTCATCTTCTAATTTTGACACGGCAAGCAAATAGCGAGAACCAAGCTAGATACATAAACAGTATTCATGATTACCGTGAATTTTCGCCTCTTGGAACGCGGGGTAAAGCCTATCGCCTGGACGTAAGACTCGCTGTTCTTTGGAGCAGAAAGCTAACCTTGGGGTAGGAAGCTACGATTTTAATCTTTGATTAAATCATGGTAGTTCACTCTAAGCACTTGTGTACGATAAATTAATCTAATCTTAAATTAATTTAATTTATTCTTACCACGACAATTTGCTGATGGTTGAAAAGACAGAGAAAGATGTAGTTCTGTCAGCTGAGATTGAATATAGGTTAATAATCCGCGAATAAATATTACGATGCCCAACATCTCTAGTATCTCCTCGATGCTAGAAGCTATTCCATAAAATATGTTGTATCCATAGGTATCGGCAATATACCCCCCAATTAGCTCCATGCCTAATGCTCCACCAACATAAACTGCACCTGAGGCAATAAATAAAACTTTAATTTTAGGAGGGAGACTAAAGATAAATTTTCTAAATATGATTAAAAAAACTATTAGTAATAGAAACGCAGGCACAACCCAGGTGAAATACAAAATGCCCTTGGCATTTATAGCACCTCTCAAAAGAGGAATTGATGATTCGTGAATGCTACAGGCTTCGTCGATAGCTAACAATAGAAAAATCACAGATAATGCTTGCCAATGCTTGGCATATCTGGCATTTCGAGATTTTTCAATTACGCTAATAATAGATAATAAATAGCTGGAGAAACCTAGAGTTAAAGCTGAATATAAAGTGGGAAAATTTGATTCTTGGTCGAAATTAAAATAGTAAGAACTAATTTCACCATCATTAATGGCGTTTAGCCAGCGAACAACCGCTCTCTCTCCAAGATTCAAGAAGATTAACAATCCGATTGCTAAAAGTAAAAATTTGGTAATTTTTTGTGGTGATAAATTGTATGTAGGCAGCTCAAATTGACTGGATCTTGTCGATCTCATGAATTTCTGATTAATACGATTTTTTAATATTATATTAACCTCAAGTTAATCTGATGATAATTTTACTTAAACTCAATTTTAGCTTTATCTAATTTTTACAGACAATCAATGAAAAAAATATTTGCCGTCCGTAGCAGACTAAAGACTAGATAGGGTGATGCGATCGCCTATTTTGAGAATTAAAGAAGTTGAAGCAAAAGGAAACTGTGGTGATTTGGTCTATTTTGATTCTCTTGATGCACCTTTCAATGCTACATCTAATTTCACAGGGTACAGTAAAGATGGGCGATCGCCACCAAAAATGCTCGGTATGCCAGACGAGGAATGGCTAACTTTAGCTGTTGCGAAAAATAACGCCAGATTTAAAGCTGGTCCTGTATGTAATGCTACCTGAGAAAAGTTGAAATATTATTGTTTAATTGCATATTTTCTACTAAAGTTTTTCACTTTTTTCTGCTCTTCAATAAAGTTAGCGTAAAGCGAATGTCTCTTTTGAACTAAGTCATTGACAGCGCGATGCACCATGGGTTATACATAACTCTAGAATTAAGTGTTTTTGCTTAAATAAAGATACTTACGGTATTATTGTATCAATACACTATTAATATTGTTTAAAGTTTGATTATCTAAAACAAGATTGCTGTTAAACAGTTGGTGAAATAATTAAGTATTTGTACTAGTACTAAATAGAAAAAGGTATAAATGTACTAAATAACACTTTGTTGATCTGATTTAGAACTTTAAGACCAATTTGAAGAGCAAGTTATGTTAGATAAATTCTCCACTACTACAGACTACGCGATCAGAAAAAGTCATCTAGCTGATGATCTAGCTGAAAATAAAGATCTTCGTTCTCCTGGATATTTAAAGTTAGCTGAAAAAGAATTTTCTTACAGACTTAAAATAGTTATTTTATTAGCTTTGGATAGTTTTGCACTTTGGCTTGGCTGGTTGGTTGCCTATGCTGATAATTGGCAAGAATTTGAGATTGGTTTACTTTGGCAAAGTTCAGCAATATCTAGTTTATTTTTAACTGTATTAGCTTTTATGGTTTTTTTGTTTTCTGCTTACGATTTATATCGTAAAGGAGACAAAAGTCGCAATCTTTCAAACCCAATTAAAGCCGTTTTTTTAGCTCATTTGGCTATCATTCCCATTATTGTTAAATTTTACGAACCACAAATTATTTATCAATTGTTAGTAGCTGGATTCATCACACTTTTATTAGTAACTTTCCAACGCCTAACTCTGAATTGGATTTGGGCTTATGTGCGACAGAAGCACACTCCCTTAAGGCAAAAGATACTATTGATTGGCAACCCTAAAGAACTTGAACGTTCAAGATCTCTGTTAGACAGCAGCGAGGTATTTAAAATTGCGGGGCAGCTAAATCTTTCGGAGTTTGAGGATGATGAATCACTGTCTCTAGCTTTAGATAAAATCAACTACAAAGAGCTTGATGAAGTCTTTATCTGCTCTTGGGAAGCCGTGAAAGGAGCGACTAGTTTATATTGGAAACTAAGAACCATTGGGGTCAATTGGCGGATCTTGCCAATCAACATCAAGTTGCCAAACAGACAAGCTGAAATGGCTACAATTATTGGTGTTCCAACCATTAGATTTGCCAATTCTACTATTGTAGGTATTGATTTTTTTAGCAAGCGCATCTTTGATCTTGTGGTGTCTTCTATGCTATTAGCAATAATTGGCTTACCGATGTTATTTATTGCTACTTTAATTAAGTTAGATTCACCTGGCAATATTTTATACAAACAAACTCGTGTAGGTTTAAAGGGAAACCATTTTAAAATTTGGAAGTTCCGTACGATGGTAGCAAATGCTAGTGAATTGCAGCAAAAGCTAGAGGCTCAAAATGAAGTTCAGGGCGGAATTTTGTTTAAAATTAAAGACGATCCTCGCATTACTAAGGTAGGAAAATATCTGCGTCGTTATAGTCTGGATGAGTTACCTCAACTGTTCAATGTCTTGCGCGGTGAAATGAGCTTAGTGGGGCCTCGACCATTGCCAGTCAGAGACGTAGCTAAGTTTTCCCAATCTCACTTTTTTCGACAAGAGGTATTACCTGGAATTACCGGCTTATGGCAGGTAAGTGGTCGTTCTGATACGGGTTCGGATGGAGTATTCAATTTGGATTTTGAATACATCGAAAACTGGTCTTTGGCTTTGGATTTTAGAATTTTGCTGCAAACAATTCAAGTTGTTTTTCGCGCCAAAGGTGCATATTAAACAATCCAATTACCTGAGTTTTTTAACCTAAATAAATTTAATACAGTAAGTTCATCAATTAAAATTTATGGATTCTAACTTACATATAGAAGAACATATAGACTTCAATCAATATTGGCAAGTTCTCAAGCGTCGTTGGATTCCTGCAACAGCTACCTTTGCAGGAATTTTAGCTCTTTCATTGGTGGCAGCTTTGGCTTCCGAGGATGTTTATCAAGCACAAGCTCAGTTACTAATTAAACCTGATCGCACCTCTAAAATAATTGGGATTCCCGACGGCAGTACGGAAGAAAAAAGATCCTTTCAGGACAAAGATCCGATTGAGACAGAAGCCAAAATTCTTCAATCTAGACCAATTCTGGAAAGGGTAGTTAAAGAACTTGACCTAAGAGCAAAAAATGGTGAACCGTTAACCTATAAGAAAGTCAATCGCTCGCTGAAAGTTGAGCCAGTTATAGGTACTGATTTGCTACAGATTACCTACGAAGACCCCGATCCAGATGTAGCTATTTCCTTTGTTAAACGGGCAGTGCAACTATATTCGGAAGATTATGCTCTGTTTAATAGCGAAGAAGCAATAAAAGCCAGAGACTTTATCGATCAAGAATTGCCAAAGACTGAAGATGCCGTCAGAAAAGCCGAGGAAAATCTACGTCTATTTAAAAATCGCAATGGTATCTCTGATTTAGAAGGGCAGATTGATGCTGCGATTGATTCAGTTTCCCAGATTGAAAATCAACTTGATCAGGTCAATGCGGAGTTAAATGATGTTAATGCCCGACATAACAGACTACAAAGTCAATTGGGGATGAGTTGGCAGGAAGCTTCGGCGGTAAGTTCTCTCAGTCAATCTATGAGCGTGCAGCAAACATTAGCTCAGCTACAAAAAGTTAAGGTGCAGCTAGCGCAAAAACGCAACTTTCTGTCTGATAATGCTCCTCAAATTATTAGCTTACAAGAAGAACAGGCGGACTTAACTGCCCTTTTAGAACGAGAAATTGCTAGTACTTTGGGTACTCAACAGCAAGGTTTAGCTAGCAATATTAATATTTTGGGCTTGGGAGATCTCAAGCAAGCCCAATTGACCGAGTTTGCGGAACTAGGATTGCGTAAGGAAGGTCTAGAAGAAAGACTGACATCTCTCAGAAGTGCTTATGATACCTATCGAAAAAGAGCTAACCTATCTCCTCAATTGCAAGAGCAGCAGAGAGAGCTAGAGCGTCAGCTTAAGGCTGCTACCTCAACATACGAAACACTGTTGAACAAACAAAAAGAAACGGGAATTATCGGCAATCGAGATGTTGAGAAAGTTCGTGTAATTGCTGACGCGGCGATCGCTGAAGATACGGTCAACCCCGACGGCAAGATCATTATAGCAGCGGGGGCGATGATGGGAATTTTGTTTGGTGCAGCGATCGCTTTTTTGTTAGATCTTAAGGACAATACCATCAAAAACACCCAAGAGGTGGAGAATTTGTTTGCCTATCCGCTTCATGGTGTCGTACCTGACTTAAATTTACCAGGAGATGACAAGCAGCTTAAGCTTGCCGGTAGTGAAAAAGCACTTGCCAATCAAACACCAAGCGAGATTTCAATGATGCCTCTCAAAGAAGCTTATCAAAACATTCAGGTAAATTTAAAGCTTCTTGATGCTGATGTTAAGAAAAAAGTCATCGCTGTCACTAGTTCTGTCCCTCAAGAAGGAAAGTCTTCAGTATCTGCTAACTTAGGAGTGGCTCGCGCTCAATGTGGTCAGCGAATTTTATTGGTAGATGCAGATCTGCGTCGTCCAACTCAACATCACATTTGGGAAATCTCTAATGAAACTGGTCTTAGCAATGTTCTCAATCATGAAATTGAATGGCAAGAGAGTGTGCAAAATGTGATGCCTAATTTAGATGTTATAACTTCAGGTTCTATTCCTGAACATCCGATCGCTCTTTTAGATTCTCCATCATTTAAAAATTTTATTGACAGCATTTCTAATCATTACGATCAAATCATCTTTGATACACCGCCAATGATCGGGATTGCCGATACCAAAATCATCGGCAAACTAATAGATGGCTTCTTATTTGTAGTACGCCCAGGGGTAGTAGACTATAGCAGTGCTACAGCCGCCAAGAAAATTCTAGAGACTACTGGACAAAAAGTCTTGGGTGTTGTTGTCAATGGAGCAGATATGAATCGAGAACCCTATTACTATAGCAGCTCCTATCCCAGTCAAACTAGCAGTTGACTTTTGGGCAAGCAGTCTGCTTGCCCAATAACATTGTGAAAGTTGGGTTGAAAGTTGGGTTGGGATAGTTAAACTACAATTTGACTGTTGAAACACTTGCTCATCGATAAATTAACCGCCTGGTAATTTAATGGTTATAACCAAAAGTAATTATCCTCAGCCAAGTTTTGCTGAAAATTTTTCTAGGTAGTTTGTTTTCATCCTCAGCCAAGCTAGTTCACTAGCTAAATTCAGAGATTAATTAGTTTTAACTCAATATTCAAAGGTAGTTGCCAAATGGCGATCGCTATTTAAGCTCAATGATCGAAAATATTTTTTAATTAAACAAGGATTATGAAATACTCAATTCGCCCTTTTGAAAACGTATTTTCGATCATATCTATGATCTTATTTTCACAAGGATTTTATCCTATTATCTTGGGCAGCGGTAGCTCTGAGGAAGGAGATGTAGATAGTCCCTTGCTCCGCATCGTCTTTATACTGATATATTTTATTACTATAGCTTTGCTAACATTTCGCTGGCAAAGATCGCTAGCCTTTTGTAAAACAAATCTATGGCTGCTATTTTTAATTGGATTGGCAATTGCTTCAATTTCGTGGTCTTCTATTCCAGGAATATCATTTAGAAAAGTAATAGGATTGATTGGAACAACCTTGTTTGGTCTCTATCTAGGTTCTCGCTATACATTTAAACAACAGCTAAAAATATACGGTTGGGTTTTTGGTATTGCGGTATTCTTTAGCTTTCTGTTTGCCTTACTCATTCCTGAGTACGGCATAATGAATACAATTGCGATCAAAGGAGCTTGGCGGGGCATCTATCCTCACAAAAATGGCTTAGGCGAAAGTATGTTTGCCAGTTTCTTAACCTTTTATTTTTTAACTCTTTTAAGCAAACGACAGCTATTGTCTACCATACTTTGTATATTATCAGTGGTTTTGATCTATTTGGGTGAATCAGCAACAGCTTTAATGAGCGTTTTCTTTATTTTCTTAACCGCTCAAGGATTAAAAAGATTATCTTTAAAATCTAAACGAAGTGTATTAATGATTTTGCTATTTTTGATTCTAACTTCGTTGCTGATGTTTTTAATGATGATCAACTTTAATACCTTTTTAAATGTAAACGATAAGGATATTACCTTGTCAGGGCGGACAATTTTGTGGGATTCGTTGTGGGATTTTATTCGTCAAAAACCATGGCTAGGTTATGGTTATGGCAGCTTTTTTTCTAGCGAGGGTAGGGAGGCGAATCTATTGTGGCAGGTTCATGACTGGTCGCCTGTGCATTCTCATAATGGATATATACAGCTTTGGCTTAATTTAGGAATAATCGGATTATTTGTATTTATCTGTGGATATGCTGCCTGCTTATTTAATTCACTGTTTAAATATTTGGTATCTAAAGATCTCCAAATGCTCTGGATATTTTTGTTCTTAATATATACCGTATTTTTAAATTTAACCGAGGTGTCTTTTGTTGGTAACAACAGCGTCATCTGGATTATTTCCGTAGCTTCAATTTATTCGCTCAAAAAAATAGCTCCAGCCAAAGTTACAACCTCAAATAAAATGATTTATGTTCATCAAAAAAATTAAAGATTTTGTTGATAACAAGTTACGTAGTCCACTGTTGGTAAGCACTTTAGCATTTTTTAAATCGTATTTATTACGCTTGGTAGTACAGGGCGTTTATTTTGTAATTTTGGCTCGCAGTTTTGCACCAGAAAAATACGGTGCTTATGTCGGAATCGTGGCGATTATTGCTATTTTTATTCCTTTTGCTAACTGGGGAAGTGGCGAAATATTAGTGCAGGAAGCTTCTAGAAACCATAGTCTGTTCAAGGATTATTGGGGAGCGGCAATTCTCAAGAGCTTTGTTATGGGTTCGATCTTGATCGGACTTGTGCTAATAATATACAGTTTTATTCCAATTGAAAATATCTCGATGGCTATAGTATTTTTTACTGCTTTAGCTAATCTAATTTTTTTCAAACTGGATGAAGTAGCAAGACACGCTTTGATGTCTATTGGACTACTAAATGAGGCTGCTAAGGCACAAGTAGTCCTTTACCTTAATCGATTTGTAGCTTCTTTAGTCTTCCTCGCTTTCTTTGAGGGTGCTAATATACTTGACTGGTCAATACTCTATTGTATATCTACTTTTGCGACTGCTGTGATGACCACTGCCATGGTTGTTAGGCAGACTGGGTATCCTAACTTTAGCAGCTCAGCAGTTACCCGAGAGTTAAAGCTAGGTTTTGCTTTTGCTGTTGGTGTCTCCGCACAAAATATATATAGCGACTTGGATAAATCTATGCTGGCTAAGTTATCGACTCTAGAGGCTACTGGTATCTACGGAGCCGCTTACCACATTTTAAACGTAGCATTTGCTCCGATACAGTCTTTGATGTATGCATCGTTTAGAACCTTTTTTCAGCAAGGAGCTTCGGGAATTAAGGGCAGTTTTGACTTTTGTAAAAAATTATTGCCCTTGTCCTTAGGATATTCATTGATAGCTATTCTCGGACTGATTGTTTTTGCTCCTTTACTACCTTTGATCTTAGGAGCTGAATATCAAAATTCGGCTTGGGCATTAATGTGGCTATCGCCGACAATTTTTTTTAGAACTATGCATTCCTTTGGAGCTGATACGTTAACTGGGGCTAATTACCAAAGCGCCAGAAGCATTTCTCAAGTTATGGTAGCAGTTTTCAATGGTCTGCTAAACTTTTGGCTAATTCCTATTTATGGTTGGCATGGTGCTATTTGGGCGACAATTGCCTCGGAATGCCTGTTGATGATTTTTCTTTGGTCTTTTGTCTTTAAATACTCGAGACAGTCTGCTTAAAAACTAATTATTACGAGGTTGAACCCAATCTAATTCTAATATAGTGACGTAGCGATCGCTCTGCCAGGCTTTCACTGCTTGTGCTTAAAGTGAACCCGCGTCAATTTAACCTCGCCTCAAGTTCAATCTAGACTAACTCATAACTCCCAAAGTCTGCTAAGTTTTCTAAAGATACGTCAAATATTACAGATTAAGCATGACCTTCAGTAAAGCTAAGTCGTCAAACCATCCTCTAGCTCGATTACTCCAATATGGAGATAAATATCAGGTTACTATCTGGCAAGCTGCTATTTGTTCGATCCTTAACAAGCTCTTTGATCTGGCTCCTCCAGCGATTATTGGTGCGGCGGTGGATGTAGTAGTTAAGCAAGAAAACTCGATTGTAGCAAGCTTTGGCATTACCGATATTTTTAGTCAGCTGGTGGTGTTATCGATACTCTCAGCAGTTATTTGGGGTTTAGAATCTGTATTTGAATATGCTTTAACCAGACTATGGCGTAATTTAGCTCAAGATGTGCAACATGATATTCGTTTAGATGCTTACGGTCATGTTCAAAACTTGGAGTTGGCTTATTTTGAAGAAAATAGTACAGGAGCATTATTATCGATTCTTAATGATGACATCAATCAGCTAGAGAGATTTTTAGATGTTGGTGCGAATGAAATCATTCATGTACTTACTACGGTATTGATAGTTGGCGGTTCGTTTTTTGTTTTGACCCCTGATATAGCTTGGATGGCTATTATTCCCATCCCAATTATTGTTTGGGGTTCAGTCGCGTTTCAAAAATGGTTAGCACCTAAATATGCAGAGGTGCGCGAAAAAGTAAGTACGCTCAATTCTCGATTAGCTAATAATCTTAGCGGAATTACCACTATCAAAAGTTTTACCACTGAAGCTTACGAAGTAGAGCGTTTGAGCAAGGATAGCCACGCCTACAGACAAAGTAATCAAAAAGCGATCGCTCTTTCGGCAGCTTTTATTCCGTTAATTCGTCTGGTAATTCTCGCTGGCTTTACCGCTATCTTGCTTTATGGTGGCGTGCAAGCTGCATCGGGCGCACTAGCCGTAGGTACATACAGCGTCTTAGTTTTTTTAACCCAAAGATTACTTTGGCCTCTAACTCGCTTAGGACAAACCTTTGATCTCTATCAAAGAGCAATGGCTTCGAGCACTCGGGTTATGGACTTACTGGATACTCCTATTGCTATTCACCCAGGCGATCGCTCTTTACCATTGGCAACTATTAAGGGAGAAGTAAGCTTAAACAATATTACCTTTGCCTATAGCCAAAGACAGCCTGTCATAAAAAATCTTTCGCTACATATTCCCGCGGGTCAAACGATAGCGATAGTTGGGGCAACTGGTTCGGGGAAAAGCACCCTGGTTAAACTATTACTACGTCTATATGAAGTAAAGTCGGGCAAAATTATTTTAGATGGTCAAAATATTAAAGATATAGTTCTCTGGGATCTTCGTCGTGCAATAGGTCTAGTTAGTCAGGATGTCTTTTTATTCCACGGTACGGTTAGAGAAAACATTAGCTATGGTTCTCCTGATGCTAGCATCGGCCAAATAGTTGAGGCTGCTAAAGCCGCCGAAGCCGATCGCTTTATTCGTGAACTCCCCGAAAGTTACGACACCATAGTTGGCGAAAGGGGACAAAAACTCTCTGGGGGACAAAAACAAAGAATTGCGATCGCCAGAGCTATTTTGAAAGATCCCCCAATTTTAATTTTGGATGAGGCAACCTCGGCAGTAGACAACGAAACCGAAGCTGCTATTGCTCGTTCTTTAGAAAAAATTACTCAAAATAGAACCACAATTGCGATCGCTCATCGCCTATCTACCATCAGACACTCAGACTGCATCTATGTAATGGATTATGGTCAACTAATTGAACAGGGAACCCACGAAGAACTACTAGCTCTCGGTGGCGTATATGCTGGTTTATGGCACGTCCAGACAGGCTCTCGTCAAGGCAGACAGTTAATTACCTAAGTATGTAAGTATACAAAAATTGTAAGGAGAAAAGAAATTCATCTTGTTTGAGGTTTAATCCTTATTGCTCATATAGAATTTGTTCAAAACAAAATTGTCCCACCTCAACCAAAGCTGTTTCGGCTTGTTTGTCGGTTGCCGAAGCCGCGGTTAACTGTTGAAATTCTTGGAAATTGTATTGCTGCTCAAACTCGTTGATCGTACAGTCACACAATCTTTTAGCTTCAGCTTCCTCTAAGCCTTCTGATAAAGAGGTTTGAATACATTCTTGATTATAATCCCGAACAAATTCGGCTGGGTATTGATTAGCTTCTTGAGCATTAACAGTTCCCGCGACAACTGCCATACCACCTGTAAAAAATAAAGATAAGCTTATTAAAGAAGAGTAAAAATGTTGCATAGCGATCGCGATATGTTTTTTTTGGCTAGACTTGGTTCAATTTAACAGTTAATTATCTATATCAAGCTAAGTAGCACCAGACGTATCTGATGATCGATAGTTCCCAAATCAAACAGAAGGCGATTGAGCTTGGATTTCACCTAGTTGGTATTGCCACAATTGATAACGATAACCATCAAGATCGGGCAGTAGAACATCTAAAAAGCTGGCTGGCTTTAGAATACCAGGCTGATCTGACTTGGATGGCAAGCCCCAAAAGAGCCGATATTCGTGCCTATATGCCTGAAGCGCGATCGCTAATTGCTGTTGCCCTAAATTATTACACACCTCATCAACACTCTCAGGATCCTGAAATCGGCAAAATTTCTCGTTATGGCTGGGGTAGAGATTATCATAAAGTTATGGGCAAAAAGCTCAAGCTGTTAAGTAACTGGTTGCGATCGCAAGATGAATCGATTCAAACTCGTTATGCGGTAGATACTGCCCCAATTCAGGATAAGGTTTGGGCGCAGCGGGCGGGTTTAGGCTGGATTGCTAAAAATGGTAACCTAATTACTCGTAAATATGGCAGTTGGGTATTTTTGGGGGAAGTTTTGACTAATTTAGAACTAGCTCCCGATAAACCTCATACCAGTCATTGTGGTAGCTGTACTCGCTGTCTAGAAGCTTGCCCAACTAAGGCGATCGTCAAGCCTCATGTAGTAGATGCTAATCGTTGTATTGCTTACCATACAATTGAAAATCGAACAGCAGAATTACCTAAGGCGATCGCCGATAATCTTTCGGGATGGATAGCAGGATGTGATATTTGTCAAGATGTTTGTCCTTGGAATCAACGTTTTGCTCAAGAAACAGATGTTGATGATTTTCAGCCTTACATAGCTAATCTTCAGCCACAGCTAAGAGAATTAGCCGATGTAGATGAAGCCGAATGGGATCGGCGTTTTCGCGCCTCAGCCTTAAGAAGAATCAAGCCAGATATGTGGCGACGTAATGCTCGTGCTAATCTTAATAGAGAGAAATAATTGTTTTTAGTTAACAAATATTATAATTTTTATTAACTATAATTGTCCTATTAATTCCCCCTATAGCGAGGATTCAATGACTGCTAAGGTAATTTTATTTGACTTTGATGGTACTATTGCTGATACTTACCAAGCGATCGCCAATATTACCAATCAATTATCAACTGAATTTGGTTATAAAGCGTTAGAGCCAGCAGAATTATTATTAATTAAAAATTTAAGCTCCCGCGAAATAGTCAAACGTTCGGAAATATCCGCCTTTAAATTACCTTTTTTGGTTAGGCGAGTCCGCTCGGAATTGAGTAAAGAAATTGCTCAACTAAAATCAATTCAAGATATAGATCTGGCTTTAGCAAATTTAAAAAACCAAGGCTATATTTTAGGAATTGTCACATCTAATAATCAAGAAAATGTTGATATATTTTTGACTAAAAACCAGTTGAATCATTTATTTAGCTACATATACTCTAGTACAGGTATTTTTGGTAAACATCGAGTAATTAATCAAGCAATTAGAGAAAACGGGCTGAATAAATCTGAGGTAATTTATGTAGGCGACGAAACCAGAGACATTAGATCGGCTAGAAAAAGCCGTATTTCCGTGCTTGCCGTAAGTTGGGGCTTTAATGCTGCTCAAATTTTAGCTGCACACCAACCAGATTATCTAGCCAATAATCCCTCAGAATTATTAGATGCGATCGCACTTTGGCAGTCTCATCGAGCAAAAACTACAGTTAATTAACAGTTAATTAATTTATACGTAATGTTCAATGGCAGTAGATAATAACAATCCTCAGTTTTTATTGTTTGCGCAACATGGGTGGGCCGATACAGGTAATTGCATCGGTAGGTTCGCCAAAGCGGCAGTCGATCATCGGACAATAGTTATCGCACCAAGCTTAGGATTAATTAGAACTTTTATTAGAATTGAACCTCTAATCAAACAGTTAGAAAAAATTGCCGCAGAAATAATTAACAATTATCCTAATATCCCCATCAAAATAGTGGGGCATTCTATGGGTGGTTTGATGTGGCTAGAAGTATTAGATCGCAATCCTCAGTGGTGGGAAAAAATTCACTCCTTAATTTTACTGGGTTCTCCTGTGGGCGGTTCAAATATAGCCCGAATCATCGATCCTTTCAACTTTGGTATCGGTACAGCAGGAGACTTAGGCAAAAATCGCCGTGACATAGCCGCAAAAATTGCTCGCAAAATTCCGACTCTTTCTGTCGCTAGCGAAACTGGGCTGGGTACTGATGGTTTAGTAACTGTGGAAAATACCAAGTTTGACTTTAGTAACTGGTTGCTAATATCTGGTATTTCACACAACGCGATGCGATATCATCCTGATATGATGGCAATCATGCAAAACTTTTGGGCTAATCCACAATTAGGTTTACCGCCTGAGGAAACCCCAACCAATCAGTTTATCCGACGCTTACGTTCCTTACCAGGAATGACTGATACTGACTATCGTGATTTTAAGCGATCGCAAATTATTGCTAGTTTTCCTGATCACAATACCCTCCATACCTGGCGGAACAACCCTTTAGGAGTCAATCATGTGTATCTTGGTAAGCAACAGCAATGTCTTTACGCTGGCTATGTTGGTTTAATCCATGACAGGGGTTTACGTCAAGCGATCAAAGATATTCAAAAATATAGTTTGCCAAACATCTAAAGATTTTTACGCCAATTACTTGACAAATTTGGGTAAGAAATTGTTATACTAACCTTGTTGCGAAACGTTGGGGTGTCGCCAAGTGGTAAGGCATCGGTTTTTGGTATCGACATTCCTAGGTTCGAATCCTAGCACCCCAGTTTAAGTTAAACAGCTAGAACCATTTGTAGAATGTACAACGACTAAAGTTCACAAAGTCAATAGCTAAAAACTATTCGATTGCTAACGTAGTCTAGTGATGTAAATTCATTAATGCCAAACTGGGATTGATCATTGAGTTAAAAATCAAAAGTTGTCCGCAGTACTCCTACATACTGCGTATCATTACTGCTATTATTTTCTGGGTTAAAAATCGTCCAGAAACCTGGGGTTACAGAAATGTTGTCGTTAACCCGCCAGCGATAAAATGCCTCAATATGGTAAGAATTATCATCTTCTTCACGAACATCGCTCTTGGTAACGTGAGGTGGCACACCAAAAAGAATTCCTGGTAGATTGCCCTCACCTCCCAAATCGGGAAAAGAAAAACCTACCGCCCCATACCAAGTATTGGCAGAATCACCCTCATTGACGAAAAGAGAATCGGTTTCACCTAAACCATTAGGAATTGTACTCAAACCAGAGTTCTGAGCATTTGCCCAGATATAGCCACCCCAAGCGTGAATTTGGAAGTTCTCTGAAAAGCGATAAAATCCTTGCGTGCCGATAATGTCGTTAGAAGTGGCAATATTATCGCCAAAGGGAGATGCTGATAGAAGACTACCAGTTCCGCCAGTAAGATTCACTCCGCCACCAGCTGCATAACCGTCAGAGTAAGCAAGACCAGCACCTCCTTGCTCACCTAAATATACCAGATGTGCTAAGGCATTGTAACCGCCGTTAAATAAACCATTTTCTGGAGAGGGAGAATCGGGGTTATCTGCTAAATAACCAATGGTTAAAGTTAGCTCGTCAGTAAACTCCCAATTAGCAGCACCACCACCGCCACCCCGCCGAAAAAGAGGATTATATGAGCCAAATAGTGAGGGAACTCCATTACCGTCATCGGCAATCAGGGCGGGAGTCACAGTGGCTGTAATGTCCGTGTAGCCAATGCCGACTGGACCAACCACAAAGGACAGTGAATCACTAACGGGAAAATAATAACGAACGTGAGGAATTAAAAGATCATTATCGCTATCATTGTCGAAATTCAGGCGCGTCATCTCTGTACCCGTAATTGAGGCAATTTGACTGTTGCCATCAGAATCAAAAAAGTTGCCGAATTGCAGACGGACTCGCAATAAATCTTCACCTGTAAAGCTGCTTTCCAAGTTAAGACGACCACGATTGGCAAAGTAAACTTGGGATTGGTCTTCGTTGCTACCTACACTATTGCCAAAGCTATCGGCAACGGCAGTAATAATTTGAGCATTTAGTTTAGTAGTGGTTGTAAACTGTTGTGCCTCTAGTGTTGCCGTACGTGTCTCTAAATTATCAACTCTTCCGCCTAGGGTTGCTAATTCTGCGGCAAAGTCTGTCTGTAATTTTTGTAGTACCGACAAGTCTTCTCCTTCGATTCGATTGTTATTACTAGTGGCAATTAACTCATTAATTTGGTTGAGACAGGCATTTAAACTGGCAGCAAACTCATAAGACTCAAAGTACGATCGCCACGATAAGTAGAGTCGGGATAACCTGAGATACAGCCATAGCGTTCGGCTAACGATTGCAGAGCCTGATATGCCCAGTCAGTTGGTCGTACATCAGACAACTGAGAAACTGAAGGAATTTGCGCTAGTAGGGTGCGGTCGCTCACAGGTGTTGATAAGGCTGCGGTCGGTACTAACAATAATAAAATAGGAATAGATAAAAAACTTTTCAGCATTGGACTTAAATGTAGTAAGAAACAATGAGATATTAATGCTGTTGAGACAGCTCGAAGCTATACCAAGAGAAACCGCGATCGCACTGATGGTATTTACGAGAAGAATTGAGATAGTTCTTAGGTAAGGGCTAATAACCGTTAGTCGCTACAGGCTGCTAACTACATTTGTTCTAGTTCCATTCCCTTGGTTTCTTTGATAAAAAAGAGTACAAAGAATATTGAGATGGCAGCAGCGATTGTATAAAGACCATAGGCAGTACCCAATCCAAAATATTGGAGTATAGGCGGAAAGGTCGTAGAAACAGCGAAATTTGCCACCCATTGCATCGACGCAGCAACCGAAAGAGCCGCCCCGCGAATTTTGTTATTAAACATTTCCCCTAACAATACCCAGACCACTGGACCCCAGGAAAATCCAAAGCAAAATACGTAGAGGTTGGCAGCGATGAGGGCGACAATACCTGGTGTGCCAGTTAAAGTAGGATTTCCCGCAGCATCTAAAGGAGCATTGCCGAAAATATATGCCAACGTTCCTAAAGTAGCGGTCATGCCGATCGAGCCTAGAACCAGCAAGGGTTTGCGACCAAATTTATCCACAAAGGCGATCGCAATTAAGGTAGTCACAATATTCACTGCTGCCGTAATTACCGTAATAGTTAAGGAATCTGCCTCGGAAAAACCGACTGCTCGCCACAAAATGCTGCTGTAGTAGAAGATGACATTAATACCGACAAATTGCTGGAGTAGAGACAAACCGATACCGATCCAAACGACGGGTAGCAATCCGCCACTTCTGGTTAAAAGGTCGGAAAGCTTAGGTGGACGTTCTCGTAAAACCGTTTGCCGAATTTCGTTGATTTTTTCTAGGACGTTACCGCCTAAAATCTTGGCGAGAACTTTTGTGGCCTCTCCTTCTCGTCCTTGAGCAACTAGATATCGTGGTGATTCGGGAATCATTAAAGCAGACATTCCATAAAGAACGGCAGGCGGAATTTCCGTCCAAAACATCCATCGCCAAGCGGCTATCCCGAACAAAAATGGTAATTCAGCCGAACCTGCCGATACGGCAATAAAATAGTCGGAGAGTAGGGCGATAAAAATGCCAATGACAATTGCTAGCTGTTGAAGTGAACCAAGTCTGCCACGTAAGTGGGCAGGAGAACATTCGGCGATATAAGCTGGGGCGATGACGCTAGCAGCACCGACGGCAATACCACGTGACTTCTCCAAAAGGTAAAATCCCAAATGCCGATCGCTAGTCCAGAACCAATGGCACTAATGGTAAATAATACCGAAGCAGCGATCATTGCCTTGACGCGACCATAACGATCGGCAATTTTCCCTGCATAAAAAGCTCCCAAAGCTGAACCCAATAATGCTAGAGATACGGCAAGACCGACCGATACGCTATTAGCATTGAAACCTGTAGTCAAAGCGGCAACTGCACCATTAATGACTGCGGTGTCGAAACCGAACAAAAAACCGCCAAGAGCAGCAGCAGCAGCAATTAAAATTACATATAGTGTATTGGATTTACGGCGAGAAGTAATGTTTGACATAAGTTATATCTCATAAATATTTAATGATTGGCACATCCCCAAACATTCCTCTAGGATCTTGGGTTACTGTAGCAGCATAGATACTCTCTTCAGAAGCGATCGCCTTGATCGTTTCTGGCGCACCATCAACTCCACGATTAAAAAGTCATCCCGTTTTGCTTAATTAGTAGCTAAATCTGCCCTAGGCACCACTATGATGATGATCAGCGCTTCCTTTAGCTGCTTGTTCCGTTCCTTGTGTCATAACGACGAAAAAGGGATTGCTCAGATCGCCAACAGTGACACCTACCGAGTTTAATTTTGCATCTTCCTGGCGTTGCATACTTACGTTAGTAGCATTGTCATCAGAAGAAAAATTCGTACAGTAAAAAAAGTAGCACTTATAGCGCCACGCGCAAGTCAGAAGTCCTAAAGGACGACGCGGAGCTAGTCCTAAAGGATAAGCTTCGCAAATCAGAAGTACCACAAGGGTATACCACAGGGGTACAATGTAACATCAGAAGTTTACAGGTAGCTGATTTCAAGTTGGCAGAATGTCCTAACTTTAATGCGTAGTGCTATACTGGTCCTAAAATACTAGCAGCGATCGCTATTTTATTCGCATTCATTTTTCTTCAGCAACTTACCAAAATTCACGCAAGTTCAGCAGTATTTAAATCTGCCAATTTTGCCAAGTTCAAATAAGTGTAAAAACTTAGACCTATTTTTAGTGCGTTACAGCGTATGAAAGACTACATTTGCCGACTATTCTTTAATCTTGGCAAATATTTATGAGAACGTATATTAAGTTTCTTTTCTGAGCTTGTTGATAATTTATGAAGATGGCCATCAAGGTCTAGAAGCTATTTTTCATAATGGAATGCCTTCAATTGACTGCATAGATAGTTGCAATTCGGCGAATTTTATTTTGGCTCTGGTAGTGATTTTGCCAAAAATAGTCAGGTTTTCTGGTTGGGATCGCGCGATCGCAGTCCAGAAAACCTCCCAAGTATTATCGCATCTGTAACAGGATGAGGAACAAAACATAATAGCTAAATATGGATTTGTTTTCTCTAAAACAACGTAGTTTAAAGTTAAATTTAAAATCAATTTACCGCTTAAATCGACGTTTTTGAATTCTTTGGCTTCCTCAATCCTGATTGCTCATCTTGTGTCTTTTTAAAGCGAAATTACTTGGAAATAAACTGTAGCAATAACCTCTGGATGTAATTTGACTTCGGCTTGATAATCGCCAGTAGTGCCAACATCAGGAACTTCAATTCCACGGCGATCTACTTCAATTCCCGCTTGCTCCTTGATAATATCTGCTATTTCTTGAGTAGTTACAGTCCCAAAAATGGCATTTTCTTCTCCTACCTGCTTGCGGATAGTTAATTTACCAATTGTCTTAAATGCTACTTTTTTATTTTCTGCTGCTTGTTTCTCAGCTAATTTTTGTTGTCTCTCTTTCTCTCTTCTAGCTTCAACCTGTTGAATAATTCCTTTGGTAGCGATGCTAGCCAAACCTTGAGGAATTAAATAGTTACGAGCATAACCAGGAGCAACATCTACTAAATCTCCGTTACTACCTAACTTACTGACGCTTTGATTTAAAACTACCGATACACGCTTTGCCATTATTTTACTTAAATTCTCCTAGATCAATTACGTATTTTGATGTGGCGATTTTGTTCTGCACCTGTTGAACTTTTTATTATATCAGCCAAATAAACATATTAAATTGTCATTACCTGAGCAAATTATATTTGGTTAACTATTAAAGCGATCGCCCAATACGGTTTTTTACCGGCTGGGAGCTTCTTGCAATGCTCTGGCAACTGCTTCCCAGGCAGGCTTTTTCTGATATTGTTCATCTAACAGTAAAGGACGCACAGCTGCACCGTCTTTTCTAGGAGCAAAATAGCTCAACCACGTATAGCGATCGCTTAAACCCCAGTTAATAATCGTGGTCACAGCAGGCTCATCTAGCACTACCGAAAGATAATCATAGTATGCTTGCGCAACAATGCGATCGCGAACTTGGATATTTTCGGGCAATTCATTATCTGCGACATCTAGTTCAGAAATAACAATTTTTAATCCCATGCTTGCCACATCACTTAAAAACTTTCTAAACTTTTGTCCATCAAATTCTCGATTACGATGACCAAGCAAATGACTTTGAATTCCCAAAGCATGAATTGGTGTTCCCTTAACTTTTAATCTTTCCAATAACTTTAAGACGGCAGTTCGACGTTGTTCCCAATAACTATTCCCAAAAGGATTGCTATAGGTCAAGTTATTGTCATTGTAGATTAAGATAGCATTTGGATCGGCATCTGCTGCAATCCAAAAAGCTTGTTCAATATAGTCTGGTCCCAAAAAATTGAGCCAGGTAGGATATTTTTCACCCTTAACACCGCTAATAGTAGTGTCTTTTAAATTATCCGCCCTGCCATCTTCAATTAAGATCCCCTCATTCACTACATCCCATGAATGTACTTGCCCCGCGTATTTTCTACCGAGGGTTGAAATATGATTAATAAAAATTCGCTCTATTTCTGCATTAGTCGTGGTAGCAGACTTAAACTTTTCTACTAACCAAGGGGAATTGAATTCATTCCAAATCATCGGATGCGCTCGAAAAAGTAAGTTATTTTGGTGCGCAAAATTAAAGAATGGATCGGTTTGGCTAAAGTCATAAGTATTTTCGCCAAAAGGCCCAACAGTTACACCAAAAAAGCCCCCAACTAACAGCCCATATTCATTAGTAAAGATACGTTGAAACTCAGCGTCTTGAGGAAAATCACTGTGAGATCTCTCGGAAAATCCACCGTATACTATACCTTTTGAGGCTGCTAAATGGCGCAGTCCTACTTCTCTATCGATCCTAATTGCTTTATTGGTGTTTGAACTATGGTTTGATTTATGTGCTTGTAATGACGAAAAGCTGCACTGCCCAAGTAAACTTGCAGCACTAAATCCTCCTAAACCAAGCAAAAAAGAACGTCTTTTATTTCTAAAGATTTTGTGATTCATCGGGGTTATTCCTGCGATCGCCTTTATCCTTAAATTTATATCAGGTAATATGTGACACGCAAAATAGTTTTATCTTCTTGCTTGTTCGGTTAAAGCAATTTTGTATTTCTTATTTGCTCACTTTATTTATTGAGTAAAAAACCAATAAATTGTCTTTTTATTCTTGATAACTAGTTGCTTTGTATCTTATTAGGATGATTTTCAATTGCTTTAATTAATCATTTGGAGGTAGATAAATTTGGCAAATTTAAAAGGTCAATGTTTATACTGGACAAAATTCATCTCACCGCTAAACGCTAAAAGCGTTTTAACGGGAGTCCTCTTTTGTCACTTTAGATAGATATCCCTGAGCATATTCGCATCCCAAAGCTTTCAACTTTTTGGCTTGGGCAGAGGTTTCCACTCCTTCAGCGATCGCATCCATGCCCAGATTATGAGCCAAAGTAATAATAGTTTTGACGATCTCTAAGCTTTCGATGTCAGAATCCATATTCTTGATAAAGAACGATCTATTTTAAGATTATCAATTGGTAAACGTCGTAAATAGCTAACAGAAGAATAGCCAATCCCAAAATCATCAATACTTAGCTTGATTTGTCTTTTTCTAATTTCTGATAGGGTTTTCTGGGTATTTATTTTGGAGTCGACTAAGACTCTTTCGGTAATTTCCAGTCATAAACAATTAGGGTTTAACTGACATTCCGCAGTTAAACTAACAAAGTAGATAATATTGACGACAAGAAGAGCTAAGAAACTGGAGAATATGACTTCGCTCACTCGTAAGATTGCTGATTTTTCAGGAATTACTAATTTATTAGCTGTCCTAAAGGATACACCTTCGGATAACCGCTTCGCATATATGAACTGGGGCATTATCTAGTTGAACAATATGAATTTCATGACTATTCCCTTGAGCAAACTTTTCTTCTTATTTTACCAAGTCTCTCATTACTTTTGAGAAATGATATTAGATGCGCCAACTTCGCACTATCGATCTTTTACGCAACGAAAGCCAGTAAATATCTGCCTAACTTCTGGATGATACCAATTGCGGAAACTAGTTCTCAAAGCGGCGCTACTGGTTGCCCAACTACCGCCTTTTAAGACTCGATGTTGTTGATCGAAATAAATTTCTGAATACCCTTGATAAGGGTAATGCGCAAATCCTGGATAACCAGCAAACCAAGAAGCTGTCCATTCCCAAACGTTACCCAGCATATCCTGACAACCATATTTGCTGCGGTTTGGATAAGTAGCTACAGGAGTAGTATGACCAATTAAACGACTGTGATTGCAATTATCAGATGATCCCAAAGCAGCCTTAGACCATTCAGCTTCTGTAGGCAGTCTTTTGCGGGCAAAGTTAGCATAAGCTTCAGCTTCGTAGTAGCTAACGCCACATACAGGATGATCTAGCCAGTCTGAAGAATTAGACCAATACAAAGGCTGGTCAACAGGATTTTGTTGCAACCATTGCCAACCTGATTTTGACCAGTATTGACGCTTTTGATAACCCTCAGCAGCCATAAACTGAGAGTACTGACCACAGGTAACAGGATAGCGATCAATCCAATAAGTATCTAAATATAACTTATGAGCGGGACGTTCATTGTCTAAGGCAGCGATCGCATTGCTGCCCATAATCAATTCTCCCGCCTCAACTCTGACCATTTCAGTATAATTGTTGACTGAAAACGCAATCAAATCAGAGGTTATCTGTGATTTAGATTTACCAAAATCAATTAAAGATAAGCCGTATTGGCTCTGTTGATGCAGTTGCAAAATAAAAGAAATAGTTTCACCATGTTGGCTTTCATGTTGAACTAACCATCGCCAAAGACGCTCCTGTTGCCCAACGGGTGCAGTTTCTAAATAGTCTAAAGTTTTAGCCCTAATCGTATGTAGATAATCTTTAATCGTTGCTGGACTAGGTAGGTTTTGACGTTCATGCTTTGGTAATCCGTCAGCCGCAAATAAACGCTGATACTCAGCACAGCTTGGCGGTAACCCAGCCAGCAATTCTAAAATCCAGTAAGCTTCGGTAAAGGCAATGTGACCAAAATGCCAGCCAATCGGACTAAATTCTGAGTGAGCCTGCTTAAAAAATAGCGATGGATCTATTTGGGTGAATAAATCTAGAGAAAGTTGACGAGTTTGTTCTAATGCTACTGCAATAAATTGTCTACGAGATTGAATTAAGGCTGACTTCAAGGTTTTCTCCTACACCAATAAGACTTTTTTCTGGACAACCGATCCAATTACCCTCAAACATAGGTTCTGAGGCGATAATTACGGCATTAGAATCTAGAGAATTATCTTTTATATAGTATAGGGTAGGGCTGGCTGCACGGTTAGAATAACGACAGGCAGCTAATTCTTGGCCGTTGCTCACAACAATATTGGCAGAAAAATTAATTTTGTCCGTTTTCGCTAAGTATGCTAAGCGTGTAATAGTGTTGCTAAGAGCTTGCTGTAGACTAATACCGTCGTTAGTTTCCAGTTCATCAACAATCAAGGCAAAAATATGCTCTGAGTCGGTAGTACCCTCGATACGTTGATAAGCAAAATCATTTAACTCATTGCGAATTGGTCGATAAAGAGTTTGGCGAAAGTCATCAATAAAACCATTATGAATAAATACTAGATTCTGATGTGAAAATGGTTGACAGTTGATCATATCGACCGAAAGACTAGAAGTTGCACTGCGCACATATCCTAAAAAACACGAGGATTGAATATATCGTGCTAGCTGGGGTAAATTAGCATCATTCCAGATCGGTAAAATATTTTTGTAGACGTAGGGGAGATTTTCTGCTTCTAAACCGTACCAACTAATTCCAAAGCCATCCGCATTCAATAATCCTGCCGTCATTTCCTGAGGTTGATAACTCTGAATGATTAAAGAGTGCTTTGGTTTAATTAATATACGGTCTAGTTGAATCGAAGAACCCAGGTAGCCTAATAATCGACACATCGTAAGTAATTAGTATTTATGCCTTTTATATTCAAGCATGAGGTTGCTCAGTTGATCTGTTTTGTTGGGCTATGGGTTTAGGTAATCGTCTTAAATTAGATCTGACATTCCGCAGTTAAACTAACAAAGTAGATAATATTGACGACAAGAAGAGCTAAGAAACTGGAGAATATGACTTCGCTCACTCGTAAGATTGCTGATTTGTTTAACTCTGGCAAAA
>JBHJNW010000074.1:0-7611 GCA_050330395.1 Pleurocapsa sp. | reverse complement strand
GCTATTTTGTGCCTCTTCAAACTGCGATCGCGCTGAATCAAGATCTAACTCTGTGGAAATGCTATGAATATCTGCCATGATTTCATTTAGTTCCGACACAGCTTTAAGATTTGCCATGTCTAATTTGTAAGCCTGGATTTTTTCTTTTTCTTTTTTCAATTTTTCTGTGGCTGCCGTGGCGATTTGTTTAGCCTGTTCCACTTGTTGCTTTAATTGAGGCATAATCTTTTCAATCGCGATCGCTTTGGTGATTAATAATCTGGCTGCTTCTTCATCTCCTCGGCGGTAGGCTAGTTCTGCTTGCTGTTCGGCTTCTTGAAATTCTTTTCGTTTTTTGTCATGTCTATCCTGTGTCAGTCTATATGCAGCAACTACTTTAGAAACACCTTCGGTTAGCTGGGCGATCGATTCTTGCATCGACTGTAAAGACTCTTGTGCTACTTTCTGAGCAATTTTGCCTCCAGATTCTACAGGTAAACCCCAAACCCATTTCCATGTGCCTACTAGGGTTCTTCCTGCTGTTTCACCCAACAGCCAATAGATAATTTTTTTGAAAGTAATTTTTTTCATTGCTTTTCGCTTCATCTTTTGTCACTATGATGAATTAAGCTATTCTATTTTTAGATAATTATTTGTTTCATTAAATATAATTTTTCGACATTTTTAAAAAATTGTCGATACAAAAAAATTAGTTAAACTAAGTAATTTGATTTTTAATGAAAACTACAAATAACTAACTATACTAGTTAAGTATTTTTCAATAGTTAGAAAAAATAAGTTTTTATTAGAAAAAATTGGTTTAAAGTTTCATCTATAGTAATTTTTTGCGAAATTAGGCAAAGCAACTATAATCTTGCTCTAGGTAGATTGTTTTATAATTTAAAGAATTTGTAGATTAAACCAGAGCTATATGTGTAAAGAATGGCTTGAACGTGTAGAACAAGGCTTTTTTGAACAACATGACCGATATTTAGACGATTTACAAAGAGAAATATTGTTCAGATGCTATAATTCCAAACAAAATTTTGACGAGATAGCAATAGAGTTAGGTTTTGTTCGTGGACATATAACTGGCAAGGCCGCTGAATTATGGAAATTACTCTCGGATGTATTTGGCGAAAAAGTTACCAAAGCAAATCTTCGAGGATCTGTAGAACGTTTTAAAAATAGAACAGACTTGAATAACATACAGCTGAACGACACCACAACTCCCAAGTCTTTTAAAATCTTTATCAGCGATCGCAGCCACAACCCAGGCAGTATGACCGAGCAATTGCAAATAATCTTAGAACAGGCTGGACGAGAAATAATTCTGGGTAAAGATTGGCTACAACATAGTAATGAAGAGTTAAACGAGTATGATTGTTTCTTGTCAATTGTCTCTAGTCACTCAGTAGATGAAAGTGACATCATTATCCAAGAGATACAACGAGCCAAGACATTGCGCGAAACGAAACCAGAGCAAGCATTAGCAATTTTACTCATACACGCCAATTCTTCTCTATCTTTACCGTTGAATCACGCTTTACATCAGGCAATTCAAGGTATTCCTCAATTAGAATGGCACTCTTCAACTGAACTGCCAACTTTGGTCAGAGAAATTATTAACTGTTTAGCAACAAATAATGAATCGGATACTTCAGATATTTCAGATACTTCAGATGAATTAGTATCATTAATCCAAAATCTACGGAAGCTCAAAATTTCAGACAATTGGATGCTAACCTACGTCGGCGAAAATCAACTGCATAAGTTAAGCGACTTAGTTAATGATTTGAGGAATCGTAAGATTCGCTCTGGATACGCATATTGGGGTGTAGGTCCTACCCGAATGTGGGAAAGAGCGTGCAGCGATCCTGCTTATCATATGCTCAAAAATCTTCAACAATTTCCTCATAATGCAGCGCAACTTGCTCGATATGTCGACAAAGAACAATACAACTTTGTCAGTCTTGGTGTGGGGGAAGGAAGTAAGGATAGCAAGATAATTAAGGATTTTTTCAACAGAGAGGAATCTTCCAAACCTAGAGATGATTTTTTATATTTACCTGTAGATATGAGTCTCGATATGTTGAGGATTGCGATCGGCAAAATTCCCGAATTACCATCTTATCGCCGTATTGCTATTCAACGAGACATTGAGAGCAAAGAGGGTATAAAGCAAATCGCTCACATAGCTAAAATACTGGGAAAAGACCAACCAATACTCTATGGATTTATTGGTAATACTATTGCTAATGTGGAAGACCCAGAACAGGTTCTTGATAATATAGTTCAGGTAATGAACCGCCAAGATTTATTACTTTTTGAGGCTCAAATAATTGACGATTCTATATTAGAAAAGGATCGGCTTAAGAAAACTATAAGGTCTGTTAGAGAAGAGTATGAAGGGATTTCTTTTCGACAGTTTGCCTTAAGCGCTCTTTTACAAAATTCAGACTTATCAATCGAACCTAGAGAAAAAGATTCGTGCTATGTGGTTGAGGTATCTTTACAGTCTTGGAAATATGGTCAGGTTTTACAAATAGATTGCTGGTTTAAGAATAATACTGACAGAGAGCTTTATCTGACATTCTCAAATGAAGATACTACTACACTTAATTTAGAAGAAAAAATTAGTCTTTATGGTTCGCGGAAATTTACCCAAAGTACTTTAGAAAACTTTGTTCAAGCGATGAATCTTAGTGTTCTTGGAACAAGCACGCATTTAAGTAATAAAGGCACTGGATTTATGGTAATGATGCTTCAAAGGCAGAATTAAAAGTTGATTGACAAAAGTTTTAATTCTGCCTTGAGTTGAAATAACAGCAAATTAACTAGGTTTTAAAATAGTAACGGCGTAACGTTCAGGGGATAAATAGCGTTTGGCGATCGCCTGTAGCTGTTCTGGCTGTAGCTGACAAATGATTTGAGGATATAGAGCCGAGTGAGCCGCAGTAGCAACAATATTATAAAAACCGTATACGCTGGCTAGCTGAGCGGGGGTTTCGGTAGAGAAAATATAGTCATTAACTAACTGGCGTTTAGCACGGTTAATTTCTACTTCGGAGATTAGATTGTGCTGTAGTTGGTTTAGGCGATCGCCAATCATCGCTTCGACCATGGGAATATATTCTGTTGCCAGCAATGCACCAATTGAAAACATACTGGAATCTTTTTGCAGAGATAGATTACAGTCAATATCCATGACTAACTGTCTTTCTTCCCGCAGTTCCCTAACTAAGCCTGAACTACGTCCTCCAGTTAAAATTAGCGCGATTAAATCCAAAGCGATCGCTTCTGACAAAGACTCCGAACCAGGACAGATCCAAGCCATCAACAGACGCGCCTGTTCGATTCTGGGAAGATGTAACTCTTGACGGCGAATGGCGATCGCTGGAGGTTCGGCTTCGATGATTACAGGGGGACATTCTGAAGGTGCGCTAAATTTACTAAAGTTATCGTTGACCAAAGCCAAAGCCTGTTCTTGCTCAATTCCACCAACCACGATCACCGTCATGTTTTCTGGCTGATAATAGGTGCGATGGAAGCAGCGCATTTGATTAGGAGTATGTTCTAGTAATAATTCTTTTTCCCCTAAAATAGAACGTCTGTAGGGATGACACTGATAGGTATTTTGACATAAAGCCTGAAATCCTAAAAAGTCGGGATCGTCATGGCTAGAATAAATTTCTTCAATTACTACATCTCGTTCTCGAATAAATTCTTTATCAGGTATGCTCGCTCTCAACAAAATATCAGCCAAACAAGGCAAAGCCTGTTCAAAATGCTGCGCTGCGGTAGTTAAATAAAAATGAGCATAATCATAGCTCGTGGCTGCATTAGCTACCCCACCTGTACTTTCGATCAGCCAGTCAAATTCTCCTACCATCACATTCGGAGAACCTTTAAAAATCATATGTTCCAGAAAATGCGCCATTCCTGACCAGGCTGCGGGTTCAGCGATCGCCCCTGCACTAACCCAAATATCTGAAACTACTACAGAAGTAGCGGGTAAGTGCTGATGAATAATCGTTAGTCCATTACTTAAGCGAAAAGTGTTAGCGTTGAACTTGTTTTGGTAAAGGGATTCTGATAATTTTTGCACTTGTTAGCCATATTCCCAACGATATAGCTAATCATAACTTTTGAGTAATGTCTCTCTTGTTACATTTTTGACAGAACTTTTGGGTGAAATAGATCATCTACATCCTGCCGATGATTAACCTCAGACAAAAAAGCCCACCGCCGCGCCGTTTTACCTTAGTTTATGACCTGGAAGTCCAGGGTGGGAATTGGCTGCTTTCGTTTCCATTTCCGAGTCCAAGCTCGGTATACTTCCACGCAAACTAATGCTATTCCCTCATAAATCAAGCATAGATCAATAAACTTGTGAGGTAGTCACCAACGCGGTAGTGGTACTTTATCCATAATAGTCAGTTTTTCAAATTTAGCAACAGAATCTTTGGAGAGAATCTAGGATGAACGATTAGGCAGCATATAGATAGGGAAATACAGACGCAAGTAACCATGTCTGCTTGCTAAGCATTACTTGTAACAATAACAATAGTTAAATCAGAAACCATGATGGTAGCGATAGGATTAGGGATAGTTTGATCATTTAGCCGTCTGATAAATATAGTGGATTTAAAACACGCAATCATCGCCTACAAAGCAGGAGATAAAATAAGTAAGCAGTGGGCGGAAAAATGTGCGCGCGAGTTGGAAGCTTATCAATGTAAAGTCTTGATTGGGCCTAGCGGCATCAAAGATAATCCTTATCCTGTGTTTTTAGCCTCTTCTACAGTCAAAATAGACTTAGCAGTCGTGTTAGGTGGAGATGGTACAATTTTGGCTGCTGCTAGACAATTAGCTCCTCACAGCATTCCGATATTAGCGGTGAATGTCGGGGGACATTTAGGATTTTTAACCGAACCTTTTGAATTGTTTCAGAATACGGAAGCCATTTGGGAACGTTTACAGTCAGATCATTATGCAGTCCAAAAACGAATGATGCTGCAAGCGCGGCTATATGAAGGAGAACGGACTGAGCTAAAGTCAGTTAGCGAAACATTTTACTGTTTAAACGAAATGTGTATCAAACCTGCTAGCATTGATCGGATGCCAACCTCGGTTTTAGAACTGGAAGCAGATGGTCAGGTGGTAGATCAGTATAGCGGAGATGGGCTGCTCGTCTCAACTCCTACAGGGTCTACTGGTTATACAGTTTCGGCTAACGGACCGATCTTACACCCAGGAATGTGGGCGATCGCCGTTACGCCGATTTGCCCTTTGAGTCTTTCTGGTCGCCCGTTAGTTTTGCCCCCTGGTAGCATAGTTAGCGTCCGTCCGATTAGAGATTATGAACTAAATACTAAACTATGGACAGATGGTGCTTTAGGTACGACTATCTGGCCTGGTCAAAGAGTCGTAATTAAGATGGCCGACTGTCAAGCAAATTTTATTGTCTTGCGCGAGAGCTATTCTTTCTACGAAACCTTACGAGAAAAATTACAGTGGGCAGGAACGAGAGTTCACTATGAAGATCGAGAGTAGAATTTCCAACCAAGAGCAAAATCTGACCGAAGATTGCCTAAAATACCTAATCTGACAAGTCGTTAAATTCAAACCAAGACAAACACAGCATACCTTACCAATCGATATCGATGTGGCTTAAAAAACTTTTCCTAGTTGCTTTGACAGTAGTTACTACCGTATTGATTTTAGTTGGCTCAACTAGCTCAGGACTGGCTCAACTAGATTACAATCAGTTTGCCGATAATATTATTCATTTTGACAATTTACAGATTTACAGCGATCCTAGTGTTCCAAAAGCTCCCGTAGTAATTGATGGTAGAGCCATATTTTCGGTGGGTAAAATAGATAACAATTCCGCAGGCGAAAGAGTTGCGGTGATTCGCTCAGAATTGCAGGAAGCAGTTCAAGATGATAGTTTTGCTGGGGTGGCAATTGAAGAACAAGGCGGGCTGCCCGTGCTGTATTTAGTATATCAGAGGCAGCCTGAAGGAAATTCAGCCCCAAATGCAAGTCCCCAAGAAGTCAAAAGATATCTGTTCACCGTTACGAAAGAAGATACTATTGGCAGAAAGTCAAGTCGAGAAACAGCAGTAGACTTAAAACAACAAATAGAACGAGCGATCGCAAGAGCCAAACAGGAAAGAAGCTCTACCTATATCCAAAGACAGGCAATTATTACCTGTGTGTTACTGTTGTTGGCTTTGTTGGTTACCAGGCTATTGAATCAGCTACAAACCTATCCTCTCAGAAAAGCGATTCAAAGAGTCATTCCAGGATTACCTAGTAATACTAGTTCCCAACCTTCTAATCTAACTACCCTATTTCGGCTTAAATTGGGTTTTGCTCGCTTTATTCTCTGGATGGTGACAATTTTCATCATTTTTCGCCTTTTTCCCTATACGAGACAGTGGCTGTATTTTCTCTTCAGCATTTTAGTCAGTACCTTTAACAAATCCATATTTAGTTTTGCCGGGAATGAATTTTCGATTATTAACCTGCTGGTTTTACTGGGCTTGTTTGTTGGTTCACTCATGGTCAGCAATCATCTGACTAACTTATTACGGACAAATGTTCTGCAAGCCACCAGAATGACCAGAGGTTCGCAAGAAATTATTTCGATCATTACTAAATATGGTTTAATTTCTCTGGCGACAGTGGTTTTACTCCAAGCTTATGGCTTAAATCTCAGTTCATTAGCTTTAATTGGTAGTGCGCTGGGTGTCGGTATTGGTTTTGGTTTCCAAGATATTGCTCGCAACTTTGCCAGCGGTATTGTTTTACTATTTGAGCGTTCAATTCAGGTAGGAGACTTGATTCAGGTAGGAAGTCATTTGGGAGTGGTTGAAGAGGTTAGAACTCGTAGTATTGTGCTGACAACTCTTGATCGTATTGCAGTTATTGTGCCTAACTCGCGCTTATTAAGTGAGGAAGTAATCAACTGGAATCATCGCCGCAGCATTACTCGGATACATTTGCCGATTGGCGTGGCATATGGTTCTGATGTGAAAAAAGTAAAATCAGCTTTGTTACAAGCCGCCGAAGAACATTTAGAGGTATTGCGAAATCCATCACCTCAAGTATTTTTTACAGAATTTGGGGATAGTTCCCTAAACTTTGAATTACTGATTTGGACATCAGATCCCAGTCGTCAAGCACCTTTAAAAAGCGATCTTTGTTTTCGGATTGAAGAAATTTTTAGAGAACAGCAAATAGAAATTCCTTTTCCGCAAAGAGATGTCAATTTCAATTCAGAAGGACTGCCGATCAAGCTTCCTCCACAATTAGAAGGTCATTTAGTTTATTGGTTAAAAGGTTTAATTTCTAGTCAATATCCTAGCAATAACAACGTGAGAAATAGCGGTGCGACTCCGCGTCCTCCACAACGGTAAGAAAATTGAGTTTTAATCTCAAGCTATATAAACAAGTTTGGCAAAAGCTAGATCAAAGCAAAATAATTGCTCAGGTAACAGATATTGCTACGCCAATTCCTTTGGTGGTTTTTGAGCGTATTCCTTCAACTAATACCAAACTCTGGGAATTAATTGACCGAGGAGTTAAAAATCCGCACGCCGCGATCGCCTTAGAGCAAACCGC
>JBHJNW010000073.1:0-42394 GCA_050330395.1 Pleurocapsa sp. | reverse complement strand
ATTCGACTCATTATTGCTCCTTTTCCAGAACGACAGAAAAACTCGTCAGATTTCTTCTTTTCAACGAATTCTCAAACCCTCTTGACAACTGTTGTTCAAGCTTAATTTGTGACCAATGGAAAGCAGAGGTGGGTTACTTCGCTTCTATCGGTTTTTGGGAACGCACTGAAAGAGATAAACAATACGATCGCAGTATGAAACAGTTCAATGATTTTCTGCTGGCGATACTTTTATCGCCAGTTGTTACCAGGATGAGACATGAGGAATGAGCAACAGTTATTGGCTAAGTTCTCCCAATCTATTGTTCATTTTTTTTAGCTAAAAAGCTTAATTCATCAGCGAACATTCAACAATATGAGTCAGGCGAGATTCGAGATTAATGGATAAACTGCAAAAGTTACGGTTAAATAACAAGTTAATCATGGCGCTATGTTTGGCTGGATTAGCATTTGTCAGTGCAATAACTATCTATAGCGTCAATCAAAATACGGCTCAAGAAGAAACTACCGAAGTCAAACCACAACCAATCAAAGCAGTTGCGGTTTTAGGTAGAATTGAACCTCAAGGAAAGCTGATTCAACTGGCACCAGCACCAGATTTAGGGGGAACTAAAATCGCTCAGTTACTTGTAGAAGAGGGCGATCGCGTTTCGGCGGGACAAATTATTGCTAGATTAGACAACTATCGGCGTGCTAATGCTGCTGTGGCAGTCGCTTACCAGGAAATTAAAATAGCCCAGGCGGATCTAGCTACAGTCAAAGCAGGAGCAAAACAGGGAGATATCAAAGCTCAGGCAGCTAATTTGCAGCGGATTCAGGCGCAGCTGGCAGGGGAAATTGTGGCTAACCAAGCCGAAGTAGCCCGTTTAAAGGCGCAACTTGAAACAGAGCAAGCTGAGAAACAGGCGGTAATCAATAGTCGCCAGGCAGAATTACGTAATGCGCAAAGTGAATTCCAACGCTATCAACAGTTAGCTCAAGCTGGTGCCATATCTGACTCTGACTTAGATTCTCGTCGATTAACAGTTAGTACGGCACAAAATGCTTTTCTAGAAGCTCAATCTAGCTACAATCTCACCAACCGCACTTTGCAACAACAGATTAACCAGGCTCAAGCGATCGCCAGACAGAATAAAGCTACTCTACAAGAACAAATTATGGAGGCAGAAGCGACTTTAGATAGTGTTGGTGAAGTTAGAGAAGTAGATTTAGTTAAGGCGCAAGCAGAAGTAGACAGAGCGATCGCCGCTTGGCGTCAAGCAGAAGAAGATTTGGAACTAACTAACGTCAAAGCACCTACTGATGGACAAATCATCAAAATCAACGCCTATCCTGGAGAAATAGTAAATGACGATGGAGTAGTGGAATTTGCCAACACTAGTCACATGCTCGTAGTTGCCGAAGTGTACGAAAGCGATATCGGCATGGTAAAAGTCAGACAAACCGCCACAATCAGGAGTGAAACAGGCGCTTTTGAGGGAGAAATTACGGGAAGAGTACAGCAAATCGGCTTAAAAATTGGCAAACAGGATGTGCTGAATACCGATCCTGCGGCGGATGTTGATAGCAGAGTCGTGGAAGTAAAAATACACCTCAATCGGGAGAATAGCGATCGCGTGGCTCATCTGACTAATTCCAAGGCGATCGTCAAAATTCATTTGTAGTTGTTACTACAAAAGACTCAGCAATACATAATTTATCTGATTTTTAAGCAAACAACTAACCAAATGTCATGAAAACTCCGTTATCTTGGTTGCAGTTAACTCACGAAAAAGCTCGTTTAATCATTGCTTTAGCTGGTATTGGGTTTGCAGATATACTAATGTTTATTCAGTTAGGTTTTCAAGCAGCTTTATTTGACAGTAGCGTGACTTTACACAAAGCCTTAGCAGGCGATGTCTTTTTGATGAGTCCCCAGTCTGATGCTCTCGGTTTTACCAAAACGTTTTCAGAACGTCGTTTGTATGAATCGGCAGCAGTTGAACAAGTAGAGTCTATAGTTCCGATCTATCTCAATTTTGGCTCGTGGAAAAATCCTGTAGAACGTAATACCAGAACTATTTTAACTGTTGCCTTTAATCCTGCCAAAAACACCTTAAATTTACCAGGAATTAAAGAAAATATCGATCGAGTCAAGCTACCCGATGTGGTGTTATTTGACGCTCAATCACGGGCAGAATTTGGGCCAATTCCTGATTTACTACAACAGAATAAAACAGTTAAAACGGAATTATCTTCACGGAAAGTTACCGTGGGTGGATTGTTTTGGTTAGGCGCATCTTTTGCTGCCGATGGCAATATTATTACCAGCGATACTAATTTTTTGAGGCTATTTCCCGATCGCCAAAAAGGATTAATCGATCTGGGGATTATTAATTTGAAACCTGGAGCCAATTTGGAGTTAGCTTTAGTTAATCTGAGAGCTAAACTACCTGAAGATGTGGAAGTTTTGTCGAAAGCAGAATTTATACAGGCAGAAATAGCTTATTGGCAAAATGCTACCGCCATCGGGTTCATCTTTACTTTGGGTACGGCAATTGGTTTTGTTGTTGGTACAGTAATTGTTTATCAGATTCTTTATACTGATGTTGCCAATCATTTATCAGAATATGCCACCCTTAAGGCGATGGGTTATCAAGATAGCTATTTTGTCATGGTAGTCTTTCAAGAAGCCATCATCTTGGCGGTGTTGGGCTTTCTGCCTGGTTATGCGATCGCCACGGGTTTATATGCTTTAGCAGCAGGAGCAACCGCTCTACCTTTAGCAATGACTGCAAATCGGGCAACCACTGTCTTAATCCTGACTGTGATTATGTGCTGTGTCTCAGGCAGTATTGCCATCAGAAAATTAAGCGCAGCCGATCCCGCCGATATCTTTTAGTCGCAGCATTAGCCAAGCCAGAGAACAGAGAAATTCGATCTAGGGAATTAATCATGAGCAATACCCAGTCAACAATTGACCATCGACAATCAATCAATAACCAAGTCGTCAATATCCATAATTTAGATCATTTTTTTGGCGAAGGAAAGTTAAAAAAACAGATTTTATTTGATATAGATTTGACTCTTAATACAGGGGAAGTAATTATCTTAAAAGGACCTTCTGGCTCAGGGAAAACTACTTTGTTAACTTTGATGGGAGGACTGCGATCGCCACAGTCAGGAAGCCTACGAGTATTTGGTGAAGAGTTAGTGGGAGCCAAGAAAAATCAGCTGGTGCAAACGAGGCGAAATATTGGCTATATTTTCCAGGCTCACAATCTTTTGGCATCCTTAACCGCCAAACAAAATGTACAGATGTCTTTGGAGTTACACGACCACATTAAACCCGTCGAGGTAGCACAAAGAGCGATCGCTCTTTTGGAATCAGTCGGCTTAGGAGAACATATCAACTATTATCCTCAAAGCCTTTCTGGGGGACAAAAACAACGGGTGGCGATCGCCCGCGCCTTGGTTTCGCATCCGAAGATTGTCCTAGCAGATGAACCCACCGCAGCATTAGACAGCAAATCGGGTAGGGATGTAGTCGAGTTGATGCAGCAGTTAGCTAGAGAACAAGGCTGTACTATACTGATTGTGACCCATGATAATCGTATTCTGGATGTAGCCGATCGCCTCGTCGAGTTAGAAGACGGCAGAATTACTTTAGATACAGAACAATAAGCTAATTTCTTAAACTATCTTCTAAGCGATCAAGCATCGAGTCATCTGAGTTAGGTGTACGCCATAACTGGTCTAAACCACTAGCAGGCATAGTTAAATACAAAACGTCTTGAGGTTGCAAACAGGTTTCTAATAATTGCCAACCGTGTAGGGTTTGATTTTTTCGCTCCAGATATAAAGGCACAAAATCGCTTTTGATGGCTGCATCTTGCACAGTTTGCTCACAAAAAGGATGCTTCGGGGTAATCATCGTTCCCAAGGCTACCCACAGTAAATCTTGGGTCATCCCATTGCCCAAAATTCTTCCTCCTAAGGCGGCGGCGGCAAATGAATAGGTGGCTAACTCCACAGGAGACAATACATGGTCAAACTCAAATACCTCCTGCATTGAGCGGGCAAATTGAGGATCGCCGCTACGAACTACAGTTTTTAAATAAGGTGCTAAAGCTTTAGCGGTCAGGCTAATTTCCAGGTTAGTTGTATCCCGGCTAGTAACAGCAATCAAACTGACGGCTCGTTTGATATTAACCGCCTTGAGGCTAGGGGTCATACTAGCATCCTCAATAATTACGGGAATACCATAAGAACGAGCTGAATGAATAAAACGGTTATTTGGATCGGATTCAATGACTACCACTTCATGCCCTTGAGCATGGAGTTGACGGGCAACATGAATTCCTACCCCACCCAAACCACAGACTATGTGATGGTTATGCCTGGGGATTCTTGCCGCATCGATCGTTTGTCTAAAACGACTTCCTAAAACAAAATCATTAATTAGGGCATAACAAATACCAATCACCCCAGCACCAACAATCATCATGATGGCAGTAAAAACTTTGATATAATCGGATCCACTTTCGGCAACTTCTTCCTTTCCTCCCGCACCTGTAATCATGCCGACTGAAAAATATAGAGCATCAGCGATCGAAGTTTGTAAATTAACGCTGACATAAATCAGGGTGGCTACACAGATTACTCCCAATAAAGCCAAACTGACTAAAGTGACGGGACGAGCGTAACGCTGATAACGAGGAATATTTAAAATTGCTTTAAATAGCTTCTTTTGCCAAGTGCGACGTTTGGTCAAAACCTTGGGTTTAGTACCGACAATTAAGCGATCGCCAATTTCTAGACATTTATCCTGTTTAATCGCGGAAACTAAATCGATTTCTCCTTTATTAGGCAAATAGTAGATCAGCATGCGGTTAGGATCGACCCACAGTTCGCTTAATTTTTTGCCTAACCAGGGATGGTCGAGATCGATAATTTCTTCCTGTATTGGCCAAGTCCGATTAAACAGCTGTAGTTGACCGATCGCTTTGTTACCCAAAGCGGCAAAAGTAAATAGGGGAGAAGCAAGAGCCGCTACGCTCATTGTAAAATGATCGGGTAAAGTTAGATCCAGGCGATCGCCTAAGGTGTGGTTGAGTAAACGATTGATAATTCTAATTTGCGGATTTAGCACCCTCGCCTGAGTCAAAATTGCTAAATTTAGCGCGTCATCATCATGAACTAAAACTAAGGTCTTTGCCTGCCTAATGCCTGCCTTGATTAACGTAACGTTGTCTCGCGGATCGCCAACGATAATTTGTTTGCTGGCTGCGTGATTGATTGAACTATCGCTAATTGCTACTACCTTTGCTCCCTGCTGCTTTAATAGACCGTAGATTCTAGAGCCAGTGCGTCCTAAGCCACAAATAATTATTTTGGGTTGCATAAATTCTAATTGAGGTGCAAAGAGACACTGATTACACCTACATACAAATGATTGTGCGTAATCAATATCTTATTTACTGTATACGTAAACACCTTTGAACAGAGAAAAGCTAAATATATGCTAGAGAAAAAGTTATGCCAAGATTACTAAATATTGCAATTGCGTTTCATTTTGTTTTTGGATTGATTAAACTACGAAGCGTGAAGGTTAACATACTCAAATAAACATTTAAATTAGATGCAACCTTGATGATTAATTTTAATGAAGGTAATCTAACCGCGGAAACTATGATTACAGAACAGTTCGAGGATCTTAATATTTCTACTTCCGAGTTGGGAGTTATGGTATTTGATGCTAACAATTTTACTGGAGAAGATCTTGAACCCTTGCCAGAAGACGCTTCTATCGGGGCAACCCAACTTACCAACACAGGCTGGGAGAGAGATGGACAACAGCTAGGTACGTGGACTAATGACAGTAATGTAGTTCGAGTCTTAGTTTCGGGAATTGAAGTTGCTGATGCCGTAACAGCTAATACTCTGGGCGGAAATGACCTAATTTATAGTGTAGTCAATAGCGGGATAGGTTTGCTAAACGATGGCATACTCAACACTGGCAATGGTAACGACTTACTTAAAGGGAGAGTATTAGGAGATGGAAATGAGAATGTCGGCATCCTTAATATTAGTGATTTTGAAGGCAGTATCAATACTGGAACAGGTTTCGACCAAATTATTGGGACTGTTGAAATCAATGGACGAGGGGACTCCAACACTGGAATCGTCAATGGTCTTTTCGGCAACATCAATACGGAGAAAAACAATGATCGAATAATCGGTACTGTCGAAGTCAAAGGAGACGGAAATTTTAACAGAGGCATCATCAGTGAAGGGTTAAACTCGATCTATACAGGAAGAGGTGATGACCAAATTACTGGCATTGTTGAAATTCAAGGAAATGGAGACTCCAGTACAGGTTTTTTAAATAACAATTTCACTGATACCAATACAGGAAGAGGTGATGACCAAATTGCTGGCATTGTTGAAATTCAAGGAAATGGGAATAATAACAATGGTATTATCAATGGCGAAGCAGGTATTAGCGCCGCAGCTGGCGATGATTATATTTACGGTTCGGTACTAGTCGCAAAAGACGGCAGCGGCAACAGTGGCATCTCTAGCGGTTTGGGCTTCATCGATCTGGGTGCTGGCGATGACTATCTTTACGGTGCTGTTGAAGTCGCAGGAGATGGGGATAATAACTTTGGTATCAATAATACTGCTTATAATGTTATCCGTATGGGGACTGGTAACGACAGAATTATTGGTGTAGGAGTAGATGCTTTTACTGGTTTCGGTGGTTCTGATCAGGACCCTGGCTTTATATACTTGGGTCAAGGCAACGATCAAATTACAGGTTTTGGTGATAAGCAAATCGTCGATGGTGGTCTTGGTAAAGATCTAGCTAAATTTGACTTTAACTTAGATGAATCAATAATTTTAGGCAGCAGCGATGCAAACTCGATCGAGATCACCGCTAATGAAGCAACTATGTCATTTACTAATGTGGAAAAATTTGCGTTTGCTAACGGCTCTTTCACCCTCGATGAGTTAATTTCGTCTATTTGATTTAATTCGATTAAATCCAGCCTGAAAATTTATGGCTGCATTTTAGAATCGCGCTGTAGGATACGCCCTGTCCTTATGGCAATTAAGGGATGACCGCTGATATAGCATTACAGATTTACGCTCTTGACGTTACTACCTAAGGCGCGTTTTGAGTCCTAATCTAACTTTGTACGGCTATATCTCATGCTTCATCCCTTTTTTTAATCGCGTATTCTTTGAATCTCTCTAGATCCGCCATCACGGTAGACTCTACCACGTCTCCAATTAAGCGATCCATTAGCTTACCGATAATACCTGGTACAGCATAAGCAAAAGTCATTTTTACAATACTAGAATTATGGCGATCGTAAAAGCGAATTGCTCCCTTGTTGGGTAAACCATCTACAGATTGCCACTCAATTATCTGTTCTGGCACAACCTGGACAATACGAGATAACCAGGTAAAGTTAAAACCGCCACTAGCCAATTTCCAACGGGACAGTTCGGGATTATCTTCTAAAATTTTGACAGACTCAATCCATTTCATCCAAATAGTCATTTGTTCGAGATCTGACCAAAGACTCCATACCAATTCAATTGGTACAGGTACTTCAATTTGTACTGAATGTTCTAGCCAGTCTGTCATCTTTTCAAAAAATATATTTTGTCAAATTATCCCATAAAAACAAGGCAGCAAATTGCGGTTCAACAGTTGTGTTGCTTGTCAAACTGTTAAATTTTAAGCAGTATAGCGATCGCTATACTGCTACAGTCTTAAGCTGCTCGGCATTGGCTAAGATAACTTTAGCTGCTTGTTTCCCAGACAAGGTTGCCCCTTCCATGCTATCGATATAGTCCTGTTGAGTATAGCTACCTGCTAAAAAGAAATTACTTACGGGAGTTTGTTGAGGTGGACGATAAAGATCCATTCCTGGTGCTTCACGATATAGCGATTGAGCCAGTTTTACTACGCTATACCAAGTCATATTCAATTCCCGTGAAGAAGGAAACAACTTACGTACCTGTTCTAAAACATGGTTAGCAATATCTTCATTCTTTTCTTTAATAAAAGGATCGCCTGGAGTTAAAACTAGCTGGAGTAATGAACCTTCTCCTGGCTTATAATAATTCCCTGGACTAGCTAAGGCTAGATCGGCAAAGCAAGAAAAATCTGCATCAGGAGTATAAAGTAGGTTATCAATACCAGCGGCCTGTTCTAATTGTTGGCGGCTATTAGCATCATTTAGCTCAGTTACCCAACCGTCAAAACGTAGCTGTACCGTAGCCACAGGAACTGCATCTAACTTGTATATATTGTCAAATTCAGACCATTTACGCCACTGTTGAGGAATTACTTTTTTGATCCCTGGAACATCACAAGCACATACATAGGCATCGGCTCTAATAACTGTTTCTGTTTCGCCGTTAGCCACCACAATTCCTGTAACTTTAGTGGTGTCTTCCAAGTCCTCGAATAAAATTTCTCTCACACTACGACGAGTATGAATTTTAGTCCCCCGCGCTGTTAAATAATCAACAATCGGCTTATGCAGATATTCACTAGGCGAGCCTTCTAACATTCGCAAAACGGAAGCTTCAGTTTTAGTTGCGAAAAACTGAAAAATAGTTAACATACAGCGCGCCGAAATATTTTCGGTATCAATAAACCCCAAAGCATAAGCAATCGGATCCCACATCTTTCTCAGGCTGCCGTTGTTTCCTCCGTGACTACGAAACCAATCGGCAAAGCTAATCGAATCTAAACCACGAATGGTTTTCATTGCTCCTTCGGAGTCGATTAAAGCTCTGACAATCGGACTCGTACCCAAAGCTAAAGAGTTTGCGGCTTTGTCAACTACTGAAAGTTGAGACGTGGTAAAAAAAGCCTTTAAACCATTAAACGGAGCGCCTGTTAAAAAGCGAAAATCTAGCTCCCCAACTCGACCACCTTCGTTGATAAAAGTATGGGTATGTTGTTTGAGACGGAGATTATCGATCGCCCCTACCTTTCTCATTAACTCAAACAAATTATAGTAGCAGCCAAAAAAAACGTGCAGCCCCATTTCTAGGTGATTACCGTCTTTATCGATCCAACTACCTACTTTCCCACCCACAAAAGGGCGAGATTCAAATATTTCTACTTCAGCACCTGCATCAACTAAATCAATAGCTGTTGCCATGCCTGCTAATCCTGCACCAACAATTGCTACACGCATTAAATTTATAATTCCCGAAAAGCAGTATCTTTACAGATTGTAATATATATCACTGCCCTTCTGGCTATTCTTCGCCAAATGTTTTGAGCTTATGGAAAAAAGATGATACATCTGGTAGAGGAATAAACTGATGAATTGTCTTGCTCCCTCGCGTCCAATCTGACCAGTTGGGTTGATCAGGCAGTCCGAAAGCTGAAATTGAGGACATCTTATTTTCAGAGGAATTATTGGTGTTTTTCAAAGCTTTTTCTAAGTTCAATACATCTTTTTCGGCTATGACAAAAGTTTGTTTGGCTGGAGTTTTTACTCGTGTTGGCTTGCTCAAAGTTGCCGATTCACCTTCTGACCATTCTGGCTGAGGAAAGGATGTTGTCGCTTTAGTCACGTTTGCTGTTAAATCTGATAAATCGTTCAGATGCTTAGGCAATTTGCGACAGATTAACCGTTCAAACTCATAGGTAAAATGAGGGTTAGGAGTGCCAAGACGCAGCCAAACACTGAGAATATGTTCGATAGAAATAGCTTTGTAGCGTCCTAGATATAGGGCTTCAATAGTTGCTAATCTAATCCAGCTAGCGTGATATAGGTCTAGCCAATACTTTAAAAGTTTTTCGGCATCATCACGCCCTAAATCGAAAGCATAACTATCAATCAAAGAACGAGCTTGCGCCAAGGATATATCTTGAGTTAGTTCAGTCATTGACTTTAGTTAGTAGATATCGCTTAAAAAATACAAGTGTTTTAGGTTTAGTTAAATATTGATCATCTGAACTAGTAAGTTATCGTATGACGATAACTTGCTAGTGTAGTCTTCAGCAAGAATCAAATATTCAGTTTATTCTAGCGATTAAATTCGGATGAATCGATAATTTTGTCCTAGCATTACATCCAGGTAAAAATTAAAAATCGCCGTATGATCGATTAAATTAGTGACAAATTTACTTTGAATAAAGCAAACCTAATCCTAATCTTTGACCGTTGGTTAAAACAGTTAGTATTTAACTTAAACGATTTATTTCAGCCTTAGCATACCCAAAAACTTTCCTAAAATTAGCATGACTAATATTTTTTTTAAGCAGTTATTTCAGATTACAATTATCGATCCCCACTTTTATAGTACACGTATTCTATTAATTAACGTTTCTAATAGCTTCCAACAATCCTCTAGCTTTATTGAGAGTTTCTTGATACTCTGATTCAGGAACAGAATCTGCCACCATTCCTGCCCCAGCCTGAACTGAAACCATGCATTGATTTTCTTTAAAAGGACGAACAATCATCGTCCGAATTGTAATGGCACTGTTGAGCTGACCTTCAAAGTCATAGTAACCATACACTCCTGAATAAGGACCTCGTCTTTCTGGTTCCAGCTCATTAATGATTTCCATGGCTCTAATTTTGGGCGCACCACTGACTGTTCCCGCCGGAAAACAGGCTTTTAATAAGTCCCAGGCAGTTTTATCAGGATCTAATTCGCCAACAACGTTACTAACAATATGCATAACGTGAGAATAGCGTTCAATGACCATCAATTCGTCTACGGTAACACTACCCTTGACGCAGACGCGACCAAGATCGTTACGTCCTAAATCTACTAACATAATGTGTTCGGCAACTTCTTTGGGATCTGCTAATAAATCTGCTGCATAAGCTTCATCTTCAACGCTGGTGTCACCACGAGGACGAGTTCCGGCGATTGGTCTGAGGGTAGCCTTGAGCTTGCCATCATCTTGAACATCAGCCTTGACCATCACTTCTGGAGATGAACCAATTAGCTGCCAATCACCAAACTGATAATAGCTCATATAAGGAGAAGGATTGATCAAACGTAGGGAACGATATAGATTGAAGGGATGACCTTTATAAACCGTAGAGAGCCTTTGAGATAATACTACCTGAAAAATATCTCCAGCGCGAATATAGTCTTTCGCCTTGTTTACGTTATCGCAAAACCTTTGCTGGTCAGTATTGCTACAGTAGACCAATCCAGAATCATCCGAGGAATTACTTTTACCAAAACTTTTCCATTCTAATGATTGAGCTTCGATCGGTAAAGGTAATTGCAGCTTCAGCATTAATTTAGTAACCCGATCGCTAGCTAATTGGTAAGCTTGTTCTATTGTCTGACTATCATCGCGCAAGTCAGCATAAGAAATTGCCCAAATTTTGCGTTTAACCTGGTCAAAGATAATTAAATTATCAATCTGCATCCACACGCCATCAGGTAAGTCTTCTGACTGGGGTTCATTCACAGGCACGCGTGGTTCAATCCAGCGAATCAATTCATATCCCCAAACGCCAAATAGTCCCCCAATACCAGGAGGAAGCTGTGGCAGTTTAACAGGCTTAATCGAGGTTAAACAGCGATCGCAAATATCAAAGGGATTGCCTTTAAATTCGCTTACTGAGCCATCTCGATGAGTTTGAGTCGTAGTTTCTCCCCTAGCTTCTAATACCCACATCGGATCGCAACCCAAAAAGCTATAGCGACCTAGTTTTTCTTCCCCTTCGACGGATTCTAAAAGAAAACTGTAAGGTTGACCAGCACAAACTTTATACCAAGCTGATACAGGAGTTTCTAAATCGGCAACTAATTCTTGATATACGGGGACAAAATTACCTTGTTGGGCTAGTTCGGTAAACTGTTCAAAATTGGGAAAGATCATGATTAGGGATTAAGAAGGAGTAGCAAGTAGCAATTAGCGATTTGATTTAAATAGTATTATCTAAAGATTTGGATGTTGAATTAACCACGCCCACAAAAAAAGAAGGACAAGTCAGAAACGTAATTCATTCTTTATCCTTCCCAATTTTATCTACTTACTTTTATACTTCGTAAGGAGCTTTTCCAGAGAATTTAATCGTCGCAGGTTGCGGATTTTGACCGATTCTACGGTCTATTTTACCGTTATATTCACGACCCTCATTCACTTTCTCAGGAAAGACACCATCAGCGGGGTGCAAATATTGAATTTCTCCACTGGGAAAGATGCGATAGATTTTATAATCTTGAATTTTGGGCTTAAACTTGGTTCGCAACTGTGCGCCTAATGCCAAACACTGTTCTTTGCGAGCTAAATATAGAAGATTTTCACCTTCATTCATGATAGCTGCGCCACCAGTAGGCATTTCAAACACCTGTTCTTTGCTACTTGTCCAAGTAATCGCGTATTTTTCTTCAACTTCTGCTTTGGTTAATAAACCACCTGTACTACCGCCAAACTGGGGCGTTTTACCAGAAAGCTTCATTTCTTCTGCCATGTTAATTAAAATCCTCAATTAAAGGTATTTACGGCATCCTATCATTCGCTTTGTGGCAATATTGTTAGTGTGTCAAAAACTGTAACAGTTTTTAGTTGTGTTGCTTTTTATTACTTTTTTGCCGACTGGTCGTATATTTGGCGGCGGGGGAAGCGGATGGCTGAGATTTATTTTTGGTTGCCTTAATCGGAACAGTAAAGTGAAATATGCTACCTTGGTCTTTACCAGGTGATTCTGCCCAAATTTTGCCTCCCCAATTTTTGACTACCTGTCGGCAAATAGCTAAACCCAAGCCCGTGCCTCCTGCACTACGTCGTAATGCTCCTTCTTCCTGATAGAAGCGATCAAAGACAGTTTCTAAGCTGCTATTTTCGATGCCTCTACCGGTGTCTGAAACCGTTACCTCTAGGTTTTTGCCACCATTGGTTTTAACGGCGATCGCAATTTCTCCATCAGCCTGAGTAAATTTGCAGGCATTATCTAATAGCTTTGCCAGCACCTCCACTAACCATTCACCGTCTATCTCAACTAAGGGTAAATCTTCTGGGGTGGTTAAGTTGTTAATTTCGGGCATTGACTGCCCTTGATTACGTGCCTTGACATTGCTAATTGCCAGATCGATACACTCGGTAATCGATAAGGTTTCTAAATTCCACTCCACGGCACCTCCTTCTAAGCGAGAAAGGGTCAGAAAGTCCTGGACTAGATTACGCATTCTCTCAGCATCACTGAGGGCAGTATCTAACATAATTTGGCTCAACTCAAGTGGCATATCAGGCTCACTTGCCAAACTCTCTAAACACACCTGAATTGTCGAAAGAGGAGTACGGAGTTCGTGACCGACAATGGCGACTAAATTAGAACGGGTACGGTCTAGAGCTTCTAACTGTTCATTAAGATCTTCCAAATCAGCATAGGCTTCGGCTTGAATTAAAGCCACCCCTACCTGTGTAGCGATCGCATCTACTAAGGCAATATCATCAGGTTTCCAGGCGATCGGTTCAGCTTCGCAGTGGTGCAGTTCCATCACTCCTAATAGCTTGCCGTAATAAAAAATCGGTACTAACAGCCAGGAAAAGATAGAGTAATTTTGAATTAAGTTTTGAAAAAATTCGCCTGTTCCTTGCTCCCAAGCTAACTGATTAAGGCGTTCGTCTTCCAGGGTATTATCCACGCTAATCGTTTCAGTAGAGGCGATCGCTTCTTCAAATAAAGGATTATTTGCCAACTGCCATTTTTGACCTTTAACCGATTTAATACCCGGACTGATAAATTCGCGATCAACCGTGGCAACAGTATCGTTTTCATGGCAACGATAAATAATACAGCGACAGACTCCTAGCCCCTCACCCAATTTTTGGACGGCTATCTGTAAAATTTGTTTAGTATTGAGCGATCGCCTTACCGCATCGGTAACCGAATTTAATAGCTGTTCTTTTTGTTGTTTAGCTGCTAGAGATTTATTAGCTTTCAACAGTTTATATTGACCAGCCTGAAGATAGGTAACTAGTCTTTGGACAAAAGGATCGGGATTGGTCAAAGGAGACTCGATTTGCACTGAAGTCTTATTAGTTTTTGGTTTGGAAGTTAAATACAGATGATGAGCCTGATTAGTTTTGGTAGTTAATTCTGGACGATAAACCGCAATCCGCTCCAGCATAATTTTAGCTGCGGCTGAGGTTACGGCGCGATCAAACGTCCAAATTCCTTCAAAACGGCGATTAGTATCTATTGCCGCGCCATATTTGCTGTCTGGGAAAGGAACATTTTTTTCGCGACAAATTAAACAACTGGCATAATGTTTGCCAATAATGACTAAATGCCATTCTTGAGCTAGAGCATCTTTAGCTTCAAAGGCAATAGTTTCGTAATCTGATGAACTGTTACTAAAGTCGGTTTCAGGAGCAGCCAAAACATATACTTGATTTGATTTATTGGCAATACGTTTATAGCGATGAGCTTCTTGGCGATAATAACGCTCCCGCTGAAAACTAGCGATCACCAGAGGCGTATCAGAATCGTTTAATACCAAATCTTCCATAGCGTGGGATAACGCCGTCAAAGAAGATTTAAAGTACATTTGTGGCCGCCAACCCGTGCAGGTGTCTAACAATTGTTGCACCACAGATTTAGAAATGCTCATCTATAAAGTTTTTTGCTTAAGAACCAACCCTGTAGGGCTTATAGTAACTTCCCCAACCTCGAAAGGCGAAGTTACTGATTTTCCAACTGCCATCTATCAATATCCTACAAAAAACTCGTAACCTTTCTACGCTCAATAATCATAATTCGCAACAATCGCGACAATTTGCTCAAAGCTAAAATACACTCTAGATTAATGTTCACTGAGAAATGCCTGCAAAATAATTAGTATGCTCGATCATTTTCGACCAACCTTAACAGGAATCACTACGACTATGCTTTTAGCGATCGCTTTTCCTGCTAAAGCTTTAGAAGTTCAAGTTCTGCCTCCAACCCCGCAGTTGGGAGATACTATTTCGGTGGTGGTTACTACCGATGATCCAAATAACCCTCCCAGTATCACCATGGATCAAAAAAACTATCCTGTATTTGAAAATAATGGCAAATATCGCGCCTTTATTCCTACTTCTCCTCTAGACTCTCCAGGAAAAATGACGTTGCGTGTTCAGGGAGACAATCAAACTAGTAATATTGGTGTCTGGCTGAAAAATCGAGATTTTCCCGTACAGCGAATTTCACTTAGTGGCAAGGCTTCTCGCCCAGCAACTCAACTTGAACTAGACCAGGTATCGGCTTTTAAACAACTAGTCACTCCCCAAAAATTCTGGCAAGGTTCTTTCCTCAAACCTAATACCTCTCGGATTTCCACAGGATTCGGCGTACGTCGTTATTACAACAATGTATTTGCTCAAGATTACTATCATAAGGGGGTTGACTATGCTGGTGACTATGGTTCGCCTGTCGTTGCCCCAGCAGCAGGTATGGTTCGCCTAGTGGGTAGAGAAGATGCTGGGTTTCATGTTCACGGCAATGTTGTCGGTATTGACCACGGACAAGGAGTATTGAGTATTTTTATGCATCTACAAGACATTGACATTACTGAAGGAGCTATGGTCAAAGCGGGTCAGCGCATTGGTACGATTGGCTCGACAGGAGCTTCGACAGGGCCTCACCTGCATTGGGGTTTATATGTCAATGAGGTAGCAGTAGATCCAGTCCCTTGGAGATTTGAGGTCATAGAATAGACCAATTTTACCAGTCAACGGTAGGAGTCAGAGAGACTCGCTTGGGCAAAGCGGTGCTTCCTCTGACTTCATCAAAGCAGTGCCTTATTCCTACCAGATTAAGTAGCTAATTTAGGAGAATATCGGACATTTAGGCGAATATCTTTTCGATTCTAGAGAATAAAGATTAAGATAGTGCGGAGGATTAGCTCAATTTGAATTTATTTATTACTATCTGGCCTTAACTATGGGAATTAATTCAATCGTCGAACAAGCTCTACAGGACGGCTATCTTACCCCTAGCATGGAAGCAGAAGTAGGCAGAATTTGTGATACGGCAGCAGAACTCTCGGTAGAAGAATATATGGCTTTAGACAAGCTGATGGGTTCTTTACTCACGGGAGAAGTGGTAGCTGTTCCTCGCAAACAGTTTATCAACGTTATGGAAGAATTAATTCTTAGTGAAGCAATTACCCGCGTTGCCGAGATTGAACAAACTAGCGATTCGTCTTTAGATGTAGGAGATATTGCCGCCTATGCCTTGAATCGTCTGCCGCCTCTCTATGCAACGACAGAAGAAGGTGCTAACTATCAACGTCAACGGGCAAGACAAGAGTTACAGAGCTTAATTCAAAAGCAGGTAGCAGAAGCGATCGCTCGCTATCTAGATCGACCAGAATTTTTCCCCGAAAGACAGGCAATTGGCAACAAAAATGATTCTAATATGGCAAGTCAACTTAGTAATTTGCTAAAAGATTATGCTCCTAGCTATGAACAAGATTTTAACTGAGCCTAATTTTAACTAAAAGCTGGAAAATACTCCAGGAACTTTTGTAATTATTTATTAGTCATAAGAAAACATACAGAAAGTCTATACTGAGGTTAATTAAGTACATGGGTTTATCTCTTTCTGCATCCTGGTCAAAAGCCGAGATGAGCAATCATAGCTTAGTGTCTCCTGAAAAACTCTCTAATTACGAGCTTATTGTCTTTTGTCAAGCAGATATCCAGCCAGATAAGGCAGCTTTTGCTGAATTGCTGCGGAGATACCAGTCTCATTTAAATCGTCTTTTTTATCATCTAGCTCCCGATTGGCAAGAAAGAGCCGATTTAGCTCAAGAAGTATGGATTCGAGTATATCGCAATCTTCATCGTTTGCAAGACCCTGCTAAATTTCGTGGTTGGTTGAGTCGAATTGCTACCAATCTTTTTTATGACGAATTACGCAAGCGTAAGCGCGTTAGTCCTCCTCTATCTTTAGATGCGCCTCATTATGTCGAAGATGGTGAAATGAGTTGGGAACTGCCCGATGATGCCCCTAGTCCTGATGATGACTTGGCGACGCGCGAATTCTATGAACATTTACAGCTGGCAATATCTCAGCTTCCCGAAGCTTTTCGTATTACAATTGTATTAAGAGAAATAGAAGGATTGCCTTACGAAGAAATTGCCGAAATGACGGGCGTAACCCTAGGAACTGTCAAATCTCGGATTGCTAGAGCCAGATTAAAACTTCAATCGGTATTGCAAAACTACTTTGATGAAGAGTAAATTAGTAATTTAGAGCGAAAATACCAAACTTTCGAGCGATTATGTCGCCTTGGCTGGTTGCTACTAGCTTTATCTCACCTAAATATTTATCTATTTTTTCAACAAGAGTGGTGATGCTAGAATGACTTCTCAATTCGACGGTTTCGAGCAAAATCAAGCTACTGAAACCTTTAACCAAGAAACAGAAAGCAAAACAGACCGTTTTGAATTGCTTAGTGCCTTCATTGATGGAGAACTATCTCCTACAGAAAGAAATCAAGTTCAAGCTTGGTTAGACCAAGATCCTGAAATTAAACAGCTTTATACTCAGTTATTGGCTTTGCAGTGTCAAATACAACACTCTGTAGTACCAAGCAGCACAAAATCAGTAGCTGAGATTACCACAGGAGTTTTTGATTCAATAGATCGTCACCGTCGTCAGCGAAAATTAGTTTGGGGTGGCAGTGCGATCGCCGCTTCGCTTTTGGCTGCGATCAGTCTGATTCCAGGAATTGCTCCTCCTGGGCTAAGAATAGCCGAACAACAATCCCCTGCTGATGGTGCTTCACCAGTTATGTTGGCTGTTGCCATTAATCAACCTACCGTTAACATTCCTAAAGCAATTAACGGTCATCATCTAGAAACTCAACAGCCCCTAGAATAATCATGGTAATTATTTGATGATTATTGATTCTAACCGGCGGGTTGAAGACAGACTCCCTCGATAGTTTCATTAATAGCAGTGATATTCAAATTAATAATTGCCCCTTGACTAGTAGTAATTACAGCCCGATGAGGATTCTGATTGTCATAAACAAAGCTATGTCCATTATTACTGGCATACTGATTAGCTGTAGCAGTCGACTTACCAATCAGTTTTTGCCAACCATCTAAACGAGGATGAGAGGCAGATTCTTCCCGAAGACAAATTAACGCCTGCTGAGACTGCTGAGAACTTTCTCCAGAATTTTCAATGTCTAAACTAACAGGGTTAGCTCGATTAGCCGCCAAATTATCCGTCGGTAAACGAGAGTTAGCTTGAGCAGAATCGGGAGAAAAATCAGCAGATGGTAGCTGTAACTCTGGTTCCAAGACAATTTCGTTACTATTTGGCATTACTGATGAATAATAGCGATCGCCATCTTTACCGACAAAATAGGTTACTTTGCCATTGGCAGCCTGAAAAACATCGCCACCAAAGACAGCTTGCGCAGGAACTAGTAAAGTATTGCTCTCATCAAACTTGGACTGGCGACGATAATAAAAATTGCTGCCTAGCTGACAAATATTAATGTAGTAGTTTTCTGTCTCAAAACTATACACATCTTGATATGTAGGATCAATCGCTGCACAACTAAGAACTTGATGAGCCAGCCACCCATTAGCTTTCTGTTCTTGGTTAACCACAACACTATTGGAAGCAAGTTCACCTTGGCTGTCTATAGCAACACTAACCGATTGCTTGTCCACAAAAGAGCAAACTATTATAAAAAACAAAACTTTTTGTCTATACCAATTGACCATGGCAAAGCAAATCTTTTAAACTAAAAATTTATCTTAAGATTAATTAAATAATTGGCGGAATAAGCATACTTTGTGGATTTTAAAAAGCAGTAAGTAGTCAGCCCGCATATCATTTACTTTAAACTTAAAGAGTAAAGAGTTAGGCAACGTTGTCATTTACTAATTTTGGTATTTTTCAAGCTGGAACACAAGCGTGAATTTTTAGTTAATTTCAACAAATCAAAGATGATTGAAATCGCTATAAGAGCGGAGAAGATTATCAGTAATTGAGGATTCAGGCACAAAATAGCCGCCAGCTCAAGTTAAAGAGGTAAGATTTTAAAATAAATATTGAGATTGACAATCTGATTAATGGCATCATTACCTCAACATAAACCCAAAAAGACATCTCTCGGGCCACTAGAGTCGGAAATACTAGAAATAGTCTGGAATTTGAAGGTGGCAACGGTGAAAAATGTCCACGACCAGATTTTGCAAGATCCCGAACGAGAATTAGCCTACACTTCAGTAACTACAGTGTTGCAGCGATTAACTCAAAAAGGCTGGTTGAAGTGTAGCAAAAAAGGTAGAGCATTCTCTTGGCAAGCCTTAATTTCTCGCGAACAAGCCCAGGCACTTCAATCTTACGAGAAACTAAACGGTTTTTTAGCGGTAAGCAATCCAGACGTAGTAGCTTCTTTTGCAGATAGCTTAGATACTGCTAGTCTGGAGCAAATTGAAGCGATCGCCTCTCGCCTCCATAATATTCGTCGTCAAAGAGAGGAACAGAGCTAATGCACTTACTGACAATTCTTACAGTTGTTCTTCTTGCCTGGAGTATACGCCATCAGCCATTGTCTTTCAGTCAAAAATGGTCAGAGCGTTGGTATAGAGCTTTATTTTTGTTTTTGTTGCCCTCACTATTACTTTTAACTACGGCGATCGCCGTACTTTACATGGGTTGCCATGGAGAAATGTTGGGAGTTAAAGCTGGCTCTGTTGGCTGCCTTATTTCAGCTAGTCTAATTTTGTTTTCTGGCTGCTGCTTGCTAAAGTTAGCCACACGAGGCGATCGCTCTATTCGCCAGCTTGCCATCTATCAGCAGCAAACAGTAGGAGGAACAACTGCTAAAATTCTGGATACGGATTTACCTTACAGCGCGCAAATCGGCTTTTGGCAGTCAAAATTAGTTGTCAGCAAAGGTTTATTAACTGCTTTGGACGAAGAACACTTAGCAGCAGTCATCGCCCATGAACAAGCTCATCTCCATTACCGCGATACCTTTTGGTTTTTCTGGTTGGGCTGGATACGCTCTTTTACTTTTTGGCTGCCTAATACAGAAAGATTATGGCAAGAACTTTTGTTGTTAAGAGAGTTGAGGGCAGATCGTAAAGCTGCCGAATCAGTTGATTTTTTATTGCTAGCAGAATCTCTCTTGATCGTAGCGAAAGCCCCTCTCGAGTCTTCTCTTGTTTGCCACGCCAATCTAATTCATTCGACAATTGGCGATCGCCTGAATGAAAGAATTGATTTTTTGTTAGCAGAAACTGAATTTGCCTCAGTTAATCGCTGGCACAGCTGGAGTTGGGTATGGCTACTATTTTTACCTCTGCTCACTATTCCCTTGCATGGCTAAAGCTTGATCTCTCTGGCTACAAGTTTAGTTGACGGACGTGGCAGGGTCACGTCCTCACCATATATAGCACATAGCACTACGCATTAAAGTTAGGACATTCTGCCAACTTGAAATCAGCTACCTGTAAACTTCTGACTTGACGCGAAGCTAATCCTTTAGGACTGACTTGCGCGTAGCGCTATATACCTCATTCAAGAAAAGATAAAGTACCATCTCCTACGGTCACTTGACCAATTTGGGAGGCGATAATTTTCTGAGATTTAAACCAATCCAGAGAAAAATTTACTTGCTCAGGAGGCACAATTACCACAAAGCCCACACCCATATTGAAAGTGTTAAACATTATTTCTGGCTGTATTTTGCCAGCTTTGGCTAACCAATTAAAAATAGGGGAGATTGTCCAGCTACCATGCTTAATTTCTATTGATTGACCTTGATTTAGGCAACGGGGCAAGTTCTCTGGTAAACCACCACCAGTAATATGTGCCATGCTGTGAACTTCTACGCCCGTAGCCAGAAAGTCTAAAATCGGCTTGACGTAGATTTGGGTAGGAGTAATTAATTCTGCTCCTAAATTCTTACCACCGAGCATTTCTGGAGTATCTGACCAAGAATAAGCATCTGTATCAATAATTTTCCTGACTAAGCTGAAGCCATTGCTGTGAACTCCTGCACTAGCTAATCCAATCGCTATATCTCCTGCCTGCACTTGCGAGCCGTTTAACAGCTTACTTTTTTCTACCACTCCTACACAAAATCCAGCCAGATCGTATTCTCCTAGCTGATAAAATCCAGGCATTTCTGCGGTTTCTCCCCCTAAAAGAGCGCAACCACTCAGACGACATCCTTGAGAAATTCCTTTAACTACCTCTGCTAGCTGTTGAGAATTGAGTTTTCCTGTCGCTAGATAGTCTAAAAAGAAAAGCGGTTCGGCACCAGAAGTCAAAATATCATTAACGCACATGGCTACTAAGTCAATACCCACCGTATCATGACAATTCAACTCTTGAGCAATTTTTAGCTTAGTCCCAACTCCATCTGTCCCAGAAACTAGAACAGGCTCCAGGTAGCCTGATGGCATCTGGAAACAACCACCAAATCCTCCCAAGCCCCCTAAAACTTCTGATCTGTTTGTACTCTCAACATCTTGGCGTATTTGAGCGATAAAAGAGCGTCCCGCTTCAACATCAACACCAGCGTCTTTATAATCCATAAGTATTTTTGTTGCAACAAAAGTAACTACCGAATGTAGTTTTAGCAAAATTAGCGAATAAGTCTAGTTAATTTAACTCAATTTGATCTAGGCGATGATCGCGACAATCTTTTGATACTATAACTTCAGAAACGATTAACTATTTTAAAGTCTGATTGGCTTTATTTTTCAACTCAAACTTAGCCTAATCAGTTTTTTAACGTTTTCAATACTAAAATTTGCATTAGATTTTATTCGGTTTATCAAAACTCTACATCGAGATTGAGTAGTAATTCAATTTACGACTAACTTTATTTTGATTAGAGTGAAACACGAATGAAACTAGCTATATTACCGAAATTTTAATTGAATATCTAGTAAGTACAACAAGCCCTATGATGAATTTAAACAAGCAAACGTTTTATAAAGTGTCCGCTACCATAAGCTTCACGACGGCATCAGTCATTACGATGCTAATTGCCCCAGCTACAGCCAAATCCGAACTTCAAATACCGAAAGTTAGGGGTAGATTAGCTTCAATTATGACCGCCAAAAATAAACAGGTGAAGTTTAAACTTCCTGTAACCAATAATTTTCCTCAGAAAATCGAGTCTACTTCTGCAACATCTTCAGCCAACTCTTCACCACAAGATTTGCAGAGCATACCCTTAAACAAGCCAACTCTAATTGCTAATGTTTTCAATGGACAAGCTTCTTGGTATGGACCTGGATTTCATGGTCGTTTGACTGCTAATGGAGAAGTATATAATCAGGAAGCTTTGACGGCAGCGCATCCTAGTCTAGAATTTGGTACACAAGTAGAGGTAACTAACCTAAACAATGGTCGTTCGGTTGTCGTGACCATCAATGACCGTGGTCCTTATGCTGGGGGGAGAATAATCGATCTTTCAGCCGCCGCCGCCCGTACTCTAGACATGATCAGTTCAGGAGTAGCACCAGTAGAAGTGACCATCTTAGGACAACAATAAGAACAATTAGTTTTTAAGGTTGAGTTGAGAGCGATGACACAAGTGGAGAAAACCTCAGCTTCTGTCATCGCTGTGTTGAGTTGGCAAGCTCATTTAAAATGGGAAACCGAACAACTTTAAACTAAATCTTTTAAAGATACTAATTGATTATGGTGCTTTTGTTAAAAACCATCGCCAAATTACGCTCTCACGGGATATTTCATCGCCATAGTCATCTGGGCAAAATTGGTCTAGTTCCGACGATGGGAGCTTTACATCAGGGGCATTTGAGCTTGATCAAACGAGCGATCGCCGAAAACGATTTGGTAGTTGTCAGTATTTTTGTCAACCCGCTACAGTTTGCTCCCACAGAAGATTTAAACAATTATCCGCGTCAGCTAGAGCAAGACCTGAAACAATGTCAAGAGTTAGGCGTTGATTTAGTTTTTGCTCCTGAAGCTGGAGAAATGAACAGTAGTGGAGATACTCAAGCTTTAACTAATATTACGGCGATCGCTCCACCCCAAAACATGACTGAGGTACTATGCGGTAAATATCGCCCCACTCACTTCGCGGGAGTTACTACCATTGTTACTAAGCTATTTAATCTTATTCAGCCCAATAGAGCTTATTTTGGTCAAAAAGACGCACAACAGTTAGCAATTATCCGTCGTTTAGTTGCGGACTTGCATATCCCTGTAGAGATTGTGGCTTGTCCAATTGTCAGAGAGACATCGGGTCTAGCGTTAAGCTCACGCAATCAATATTTGACAGCTAGCGAAAAAGAACAGGCTGCTCAAATTTACCGTAGTTTGCAACAGGCGAGATTGGCTTTTACCCAGGGAGAGTATCGGGCGACAGCTTTAATTAATTCAGTTGAACAAGAATTAAATTTGGTAAAAGAGGTTAAAATTCAATACGTTGAGTTAGTCGATCCAGTCAGTCTGCAACCAATTGAACAAATCAAGCAGACTGGATTACTAGCGATCGCTGCTTATGTCGGTTCTACTCGTTTAATTGATAATATCGTGTTGCAAAAACGTCAGCCTATTGTTGCCATTGATGGCCCTGCTGGAGCAGGAAAATCCACTGTCACCCGTCGTCTAGCGCAGGAGTTAGGCTTACTTTATCTAGATACAGGGGCAATGTATCGTGCTGTCACTTGGTTAGCGATGGAGTCGGGAATTGCGTTTGACGATCCCGATGCGATCGCCGATTTACTCAAAAATCTTGACTTAAAACTAACCTCCCCGAATGGTGCGGAATTACCTACAGTAGTTCAGGTAAATCAGCAAGAAGTAACCAACGCTATTCGTACTCCAGAAGTTACGGCAAATGTTTCGGCGATCGCTGCTTTGGCTACAGTACGAGAAAAATTAGTTGAACTCCAGCAGCAATGGGACGAACAAGGAGGCTTGATTGCCGAAGGTCGAGATATTGGCACTAATGTGTTTCCTAATGCAGAATTAAAGATTTTTTTGACTGCTTCTGTTCAAGAAAGAGCCAGAAGACGCTGGCAAGATTTTCAGAATCAAGGAAATGATCTAGACTTGAAACAACTAGAGAGAGACATTCAACAACGAGACGAACAAGATAGCAATAGAGCGATCGCACCTTTGAAAAAAGCCGATGACGCTATTGAATTAATCACTGATAATCTCAGCATTGACGAGGTGATAAGCGCAATTATCGATTTGTACCAGCAAATTTAACTGATGATTATTTGATTAACGGTAGTAAATTAAATTCTTGACGTATTTCTAAAAGAGAACGATTCAGCAAAGATTCATGAGCGAAAAAAGGGTAGTATTTTCTCTTGCCACGAGTCTTAAACCAGATGCTAATAACTTCTGGTAGTAATCGCGGTAACACGAACAAAATTGAGCTATACAGCCATAAAACCCCATGCTGTTTAATTAGGTCATCATACATAATGTCTATTGCTGGTCTTATTTTAGGGTCTTTGCGAGTTTTTAGATAGTCGCTGAATTTAAAATCGCTCGTCCAAAAACTCAGTGGTAATAACTTAATTTCGTCATACATATTGGTGTCGCAACCTAGAACAACATGAGTAATATCATGTGCCAACAAGATTTGACCAAATTGTGGGGGCAATTCCCGAGGATCGGTAATACTAGAATTTATTTCGTAATACTCTTCTAATCCTTGCTGTAGTGTCTGAATGCTATGTTTATTAATGTATTTAGGAGAACGTTTAATCATTATTTGTTTATTACGATACGATACTGTTTCGTAACTTTATGATAACATCTATGAGCAAGAATAACCAAAAAACACCAGGAAGACCTCGTAGTGCCAAGTCTCATCAAGCTATGTTAAAGGCTGCTTTAGAATTGCTAGGAGAAGTTGGTTTTGAAAACATGAGTATTGAGGCAATTTCTGCTCGTGCAAAAGTCGGGAAAACTACTATTTATCGGCGTTATAACAGTAAGGAGGAATTAGTAGCTGACGCAATTGAAAGCATTAGACAAAATGTCGTGATTCCCGATACGGGAAATCTTTATAATGACCTTGATGAGTTAATTGAAAATGCCGCACAAATAACTCTTAGCCCTTTAGGCAGGCAAACAGTAGCCATGATTATTAGTAGTGCTGCCAGTAATTCTCAATTCGCTCAAATCTATTGGACAAAATATCTACAGCCGCGACGAGAAGCATTTGCTAATGTAATTGAAAGAGCAAAAATGAGAAATGAAATCCAGGTTGATGTTGATTCTGGTCTGATATTTGACTCTATGAGTGGAATTATGCTTTATGCCCTTATTTTTCCGCCTAAAACCGAATCTTGGACTAAATATGTTCGGCGAGCATTACACTTATTGTTTTAATTTAATTTACTCTCCACTCAACCAAGCGATCGCACATTGAAAAAAGTTGCTGACGAGATCGAGCTAATCATCGATGATTTAGTCCTTGACGAAATTTATCGCATAGTTTGATTTTAGATCTCAGATATTATGTATTGTGAGGCATATGGATTAAAATACATAATATGACTTGGAGAGTTTTATTTCATGATGAATTTGCAGCAGAATTTAAAGAGCTTCCACTTGAAGTCCAAGATGAGTTGTTAGCTTATGTCAAACTATTACAACAAGCAGGATATCAACTCAAACGACCTCATGCTGACACGCTGAATGGTTCGTCACACTCCAATATGAAAAAGCTTCGATTTAAGGTAAGAAAAGGAGTTTGGAGAATAGCGTATGCCTTCGATCCTTCTAGACAAGCAATAATGCTTGTAGCTGGGGATAAAACAGGAGTTAGCCAAAAACGATTTTATCAGCAATTGATTGCTAAAGCGGATCGAAGATTTAATGCTCATCTACGCCAATTAAAGGAAAAAGGAGAATAAGGTCATGCCCAAAGACATTGAAGAAATAATGCGCGATTTCTCCCCAGAACGTCGCGCTAAAATTGAAAAAAGAACATCTGAGCTAATAAATGAGCATATGACGCTTCAAGACATTAGAAAAGCACGCCAACTTACTCAAGAACGCATGGCGCAAATCTTAGGTATTGGTCAAGATAGTGTCTCCAGGCTAGAAAAACGTACAGATTTACATCTTTCTACCCTAAATAATTACATCAATGCGATGGGAGGAAGTCTAAAGCTTGTTGCTGAATTTCCCGATCGCGATCCAGTAATTCTTGATGGACTCGCAGAATTAGACGAAGATGAAAGTCAAAATCAAATCTTATGATACTCCCTTCTTGATTGTACTTTGTCAGTTTATTTAATTTATTCTCCACTCAACCAGGCGATCGCACTTCTAATCCATTCCTCCACATTATTATTTTGGAGCAATAGATTATCCTGACTCAGGGCAGTTAAAACCTGCTCTATTTCTTCGTTGGTATAGCCCAAGGCTAATAAAGTCATTTCCAAATCTTCTTTGATTTCAGGTTTAGGGGCAAAGACGGCTTCTGGTTGCTGGACTTCCATCCCTGATATTTTGCGCCACTGGGCTAGTTTGGTTTTTAATTCTAAGGCAATTCTTTCGGCGGTTTTTTTGCCGACACCAGGAGTTTTAGTTAGAGTAGGAATATTACTGGTGACAATTGCCCCAACTAGTTCTGAAATACCCAAAGTATCAATTAAAGCAATGCCCAATTGCGTTCCAATGCCACTAACGGCGGTTAACTGGCGGAACAGATCTCTTTCTGCTGCGGAGGGGAAACCATAAAGAATTTGTTTGTCTTCCTGTACCTGTAAATGAGTAAAAACTTGAATTGGCTGCGCCTTATCTTCATCTAGTTTACGGGCAAAACGAGAGGAGATCTGCATTTCATAGCCAATATCGTTAACATCCAAAATTAAAAATAGACGATTTTGAGTTGTTTTAGTGATTTCTACTTTTGTACCCTTAAGGTAACTAATCATGGAAGTGACTCAATATAAATAAAATTAACTGCTTGACTGTTTCTGGTATTACAAATTGTTGCCTATTATTAACTATTCTCCAACAAATTTGAGGTCATAATTTTTATAATTCAAATTATGCCTCAGACTAGGATAGACAAAAGCTTGTATGCAATAGCTAATAGCCAATAGCTAAAAACCGATAAATTCTTACGAAGCCGACTTAACATTAAACATATATATGGCTAATCATCTGCAATCAACTCAAAGTCTTTATCTACAAAAACACGCTGATAATCCAATTAACTGGTGGTATTGGTGTGAATCGGCTTTGAAAGAAGCAAAACAAGACAATAAACCCATCTTTTTGTCTATAGGTTACTCTAGCTGCCACTGGTGTACGGTCATGGAAGGAGAGGCATTTTCTGACCAGGCGATCGCCGATTATCTTAACACCAACTTTCTGCCGATCAAAGTAGATCGAGAGGAAAGACCAGATATCGACAGCATTTATATGCAGACTCTTCAAATGATGACTGGACAAGGTGGTTGGCCGCTAAACATTTTTCTTAATCCTGGAGATCTTGTGCCTTTTTACGGCGGTACTTATTTTCCAGTTCAACCAAAATATGGTCGTCCAGGGTTTTTGGAAATTCTTCAGGCAATACGGCGTTTTTATGACCATGAACCAGAAAAGTTGATGGCTTTTAAAGCTGAAATTTTGGGTAATCTTCAGCAGTCGGCTACTTTGCCTGTCAATCCAGGAGCAAGTTTAACCAAGGAATTACTCGCTCAGGGGATTAATGCCAATACTGCTGCCATACAGCCAAATGACTTTGGTCGCCCTAGCTTTCCCATGATTCCCTACTCTACTGTTGCCTTACAGGGTAGTAGATTTGAACAAGCATACGATTATGATACTCAACAATTAGCGCAGCAGCGCGGACTAGATTTAGTTACTGGTGGTATTTATGATCATGTAGGAGGAGGATTTCATCGCTATACCGTAGATAATACTTGGACGATCCCCCATTTTGAAAAGATGCTTTACGATAACGGGCAAATTATCGAGTATTTGGCTAATCTATGGAGTAGTGGAGTACAGCAACCCGCAATTGAAAGAGCGATCGCTAGTACTGTTACCTGGTTACAGCGAGAAATGACTCATCCGCAAGGTTATTTTTATGCCGCTCAAGACGCGGATAACTTTACGACTCTCGAAGAAGCTGAACCAGAAGAAGGAGATTTTTATGTTTGGAGTTACCAGGAATTAGAATCTCTATTGAGCGCAACAGAATTAGCCGAATTACAGCGCGAATTTACTGTGACGACTTCAGGCAACTTTGAAGGCAAAAACGTCTTGCAACGCTTGTCGAGTGGAGTATTGTCAGATAATGTCAATCAGGCTTTGGCAAAACTGTTTACCGCACGCTACGGACAACCTGCAACCGAAATAAACCTCTTTCCTCCCGCCAAAAACAACCAAGAAGCCAAGTCAAAAAATTGGCTAGGGCGTATTCCGCCTGTTACGGATACTAAAGCGATCGCAGCTTGGAATGGTTTAATGATTTCAGGATTAGCGAGAGCTTATGCTGTATTTAAAGAACCTGATTATCTGGATTTAGCAATTGATGCAGTTCAGTTTATGCGGCGAAACCAATGGATAGACGGCAGATTTCAACGCCTCAATTATAACGGTGTGGCAACAGTTTTTGCCCAGTCAGAAGACTATGCTTTGTTAATCAAAGCTTTGTTAGATATTCAGGCTGCTTGTCCTGATGATCCGCGATGGTTAGAACGGGCGATCGCCATTCAAGCAGAATTTGACGAACTACTTTGGAGTATTGAACTAGGAGGCTATTACAATAATTCTACTGATGCAGGTCAAGAATTATTAGTCCGAGAACGCAGCTACATGGATAATGCTACACCTGCTGCTAACGGAGTCGCGATCGCTAACTTAGTCCGTCTTTCTTTATTAACGGATAATTTAGAATATTTAGACAAAGCGCAACAAGGACTTCAGGCGTTTAGTGTGGTCATGGAAAAGTCTCCTACCGCTTGTCCTAGTTTGTTTACGGCATTAGATTGGTGGTTACATGGTACAAGCGTTAAAACCACCATAGAGCAGATAAAACAACTAAGTTCTCATTACCTACCTACCACCGTATACAAAATTGCAGGGAAATTACCTGAAAATAGCATTGCTTTAGTCTGCACTAGTTCATCTTGTTTAGAGCCTGCAAACACGATTGAACAAATACTAGAGCAAATCAGGCAGGTAAATCAAAACTGAGAAAATTTAGATGCCCATTTAAAAACCGTAGATCTTAATTTTGACTAACTTTTGATCCATAAATGATGCTTTGACCTGACGTTTAGAATTATCTGAGTCGATCCAGATACGATGTTCAATTGAGCCATTATTTGCAGTTTTTGTTTGCTCTCCTGGAAATCCTAGTATTGCTTGTACATCATAAAGATAGACAGGTTTAGGAGACTTAATAGATCTTGTGGCTGTAAGAAACTCTTGTTTCAAGCGGTCAATATCTTTTCTAACCAAACTACCACAGGCAGCATAGGAAAATTTTTCTGTGCAAGCTATATCTGCCTGAGCTACTTGAACATATCCACAATTTAAAATAACCGAAATTGATAGGAGCAATAGTTTTTTGAACAGCATAATATTTAACTCTGAGAAACTATTTTAAGAGTCGCATCGATGCTTGAAATAAACTGCGATCGCGTTGTGTGCTTATTATGTGATACTAATCATTTACAGCAAGTTGTCTCAGACAGCGATCAGTAAATTTATAGTTTCCTGCTAACCAAGCAATAGACGCGAATTAACTAAGGCAAGAACTAAGTAAGACTAAAGTAAAATATAGTGGATAACAAAGCATATTAAGTATTTCCATGCTTTCTACAGAACAACTATCACATCAATACACTTTAGAAGAATATCTTAATTGCCGTGATGTTACTCACGATCGCCTTTACGAATTAGAAAACGGACAAATACAAGAAATGCCTCCCGAATCCTGGCAAAATCTGCAAATTGTCATGTATTTGATTACCGAAATTACTAAAATCATTCCCTACCAACAAGTTACCAATAAAGCTGAAATTATTATTAGTGGTAGTAGAGTCACAGCGAGAGTCCCAGATTTAACTATCCTTACTCCAGAAGGATCAGCAGAACTAGCAAAATACGAACGCTCGACAATAACTCTTGATATGCCACCACCTTTATTAGTGGTGGAAGTGGTTTCTCCAGGTAAGAAAAATCGCGATCGCGATTACCGCTACAAACGCTCTGAATATGCTGCCAGAGGCGTTGCCAACTACTGGATTATCGATCCACAAGCTAGAAAGTTTATCTGTCTTGAACTAATAGATGGTTTATATGAAGAAACAGTTTTTGATAATTCTAGAACAGGAATTTCTTTGACGCTTCCTTTTGAATTAGAAGTCAAATTTGAAAGCATATTTTGGGAATAGTTCTGATGATCAAACATTTAACTTTAATCGCTCAAGAAGGAAAAATAGTATACGTCAACCCTTGGTAAAAATTAGTTTTCGCTCATGCCAACATTTGTCAAAATAGAAAAGGGAATAGTTAATCAATCAGTCTTTGATCAATACGTATCGGCTCATAAAAGCTATGTTCGCCAACTTATTGTCAGAGGACATAAGGCTAAAACTGGATATTGGGGAGAACTAGGAGGAGGAATGCTAGTCTTTGAAGCAGATTCTTTAGAAGAAGCTCAGAAAATAGTCGCTCAAGATCCTCTGATCGTTAATAATTGCGTCGATTATGAACTGCATGAATGGTGCATTGTGGTTGAGTAAATTCATGAGTTGACTTGAAGTAGTAAAACTAAAGTAAATACCGCATCTTACTTCATCATATTCGTTTGCGAGTCAAAAACTTTAATAACATCAAACTAATTAGTAACCAAAAATACCCAAAAATATAGCCAGCGAGAATATCCGTTGCCCAATGAGCCTTGACATATACACTACTAAAGCCAATTAGTAATAATAACGTAGAAGATAAACCATAAATACACTTGGCCAAATTAGGATATCGCGCCACAATAATAAAAGATATATAGAAGTAAAAAACTAAATTTCCTGCTGCATGACCACTAGGAAAGCTGTCTGGGCTTAAATTGTTGACTAACCGAGGTTTAAACGGGCGAGAACGATTAAACAAAGGTTTCAGAACTTCGTCTACCAGCAGCAAAATCCCTAAAGTAGCAAAAACTAAGGCTTTAACTTCTTGCCAATAGCGTTGACGAATTAAAGTTATTAAAGCAATCAACACCACTAAACCAGTGAAGTAAGTACCAGTGATACGATAAATATTAATGAAAACCAAATCTAGGAAGAAGTTTCGTTGAGTTTCTAAGAACTCGTAAATTTGAATATCGAACTGATAGTATTTTTTATTGATTGTCTGATAACAAAGCTGTATAAAAGGGATTAATAACAATAGCAATAAATAGAATTTTTGGTAATTAATCTTGTGATATTTGGGCATTTAATAAGTCAAGAGCAGACAGTTTTGCTTTGGCAATTATAATCATTTTAAAGAGAAGCTGTAACGATTTATACGAGTTGCCATCATGATCCCTGTAGAAATTAAAGTCAAAACTATTGAAGCTAGAGGTATAAAATTTTCAATTATTGAAGCTGAACAGGAAACTGCCAGGGCTTATTTGTATATAATGTACAACGATCTCCATTCAGAGCCTTTTGCTTTACTAGAGGATGTTTATGTTGATGAGAGCCAAAGAGGAAAAGGTTTAGCCACAAAATTAGTCAAGCAGGTAATCACAGCAGCACAACAACAAGGTTGCTATAAATTAATTGCTAACAGTAGAAAATCTCGCCCTAAAGTCCATCAACTCTACAAAAGACTTGGCTTTCAAGAACAAGGTTTAGAATTTAGAATCGATTTTCCAGTCCTTGATTCTTAATTTGCGATCGCCCGAACAGTTGTTAAAAAAACAGCGGTTTTTAACAAGGCAGTTAGATAAGAGTCCCGAAACTTCAAGATACTTCACCTTCAGACTAGATACGGTTTCTTAACCCTGCCAATTTCATTTATCATAAGAAACTAAACCTCATCAAAACGTACTCATTTTTTAGCTATGATCAAGCAAACTATTTCTGTCTTAGTAGAAGACGAAGCAGGAGTTTTAACACGCATTGCCGGATTATTTGCTCGCCGTGGTTTTAATATTGAAAGTCTGGCGGTAGGTCCTGCTGAACAAGTAGGTGTCTCGCGGATTACAATGGTTGTACCTGGAGATGAAAAAGTTGTTGAGCAGCTAATCAAACAGCTATACAAGTTGATCAGTGTACTGAAGGTACAGGATATCAGCCAGCAGCCTTGCGTGGAAAGAGAATTAATGCTGATTAAGGTTAACGCTACCGCTTCCAATCGGGCTGAAGTGATTCAGCTAGCGCAAATTTTTCGCGCCCGAGTTGTCGATCTTTCTGAAGAAGCCTTAACTATTGAAGTTGTTGGTGATCCTGGTAAAATTGTCGCGATTATTCAAATGTTGAATAAATTTGGAATTCGCGAAATTGCTCGTACTGGCAAAATTGCTTTGATTAGAGAATCTAAAGTCAATACAGAATATCTTAAATCTCTTGAAGCGAAGATAACTCTTTAAATGCCTAGAGTTTATTAATTAACTAAGTGTTCTAACAAAGAGCATATTTAGCTGGAATAAAATTTTGCTTTACCAAGATTTGATATAACTTGATATCGGTTTCCAAAAGACAAGCATGACCACTCTGAGGCAATATGGTCATTTGCGCTTGAGGCAAAAGACTGGTTAATTTTTGCGCTTCGGCAACTGAGGGCAATAAGTCATCTGCTGCCCCGGCAATAATTAAACTGGGAATATTTAGGCTACGCAATTCTTGGTTGGTAACTTGAAAATTTTTTAGCAGCGACAATCGCCAGCTAACTACATGAGGCGGTACGGATTTCATACTTTCAATGAGACGATCGCGATCGCAATCGCTAATTCGATTTAGCCGAACCAGAAAGGGTAATAGCCCCGCAGCCGAATAGCGGTGTACCCAGGATGGCAACCAAGAAGTAATGTCTGCTCCCCAGCTCAAAATAGGTAGTTGATTGAAACAAGAAGCAGGATTAACCAAGACTAGCTTTTTAATTAAAGATGGCGCAGCCAAAGCAGTTTTTAATGCTAGACAACCGCCAAAAGATTCCCCACAAAGATAAACTTCTGAATTAGTTTTACGAGTTAGTTCTGTTTTGATTAGTTGTACCGTATCTTTGGCTAACTCTTGCCAAGTACTGTGATTGTCAATGCGAATGGATAAACATCGCAGATCAAAGCTAGCTGCTAAATCATCTGACTGAGTTTGCAACAGTTTACCTGTACCGTCCATACCGGGAAGATAGACAAATAAAGGAGCATCCCGATTAACTTCTCGGGGATCGATAAAATTTACACTGGATCTAAAACTCATATATATTAATCGAAATAAAACTTAAAATCTTTTATTAATGCTTATTATTCTCTAACATTTATCGATTGAGATAGATTTCAACACTTTTTTCTTTACATTGCCAGCCAATAGCTATTTACTTTAATAACACCCTTCCCGTAGTAACTTAGTGATTTGATCCTGGCAATAGTAAGTTAAATCTAAAGCCAGCTCTTTAGCCTGTCTTCCTTTATATTCTTGTTTTTGAGTCGCATTAATCAAGTAGGGTCTACCGATCAATACCTTGGCACGGTGATAAACCAACATTGGATGTAAGCCCTGACGCTGAAAAAAGGGTTCATCTTGATCAAACTGCTTTAGCCAGCGAATGGGAATACTTGGATAATTTGTTTCCGATAAAGAGGCGATCGCTACTGGCAAAACAGCTAAATTAGCCACGGGGGTTTTCCAAGCTAAATGAGCAAAACCACGATGAAACTCATTAATTTCATTGGGGGCGGTTGGTTCGATCATCGGTTTAGTACCTTCAGGAAATAATCCCACCCACTGTCTTGAAGTTAAAAGATGATTTGCTTGCTCAAAAAACTTTCGTTGTCGGCGATCAGCTTCTGCCAAAGGAAAACAACCAAGAGAATTAATAATTTCTCGTACACCTGGAGTCTGACCCATGTAGTGATGGCAGGCAATTCGTAAAGTATTAGGAATCGACTCGATCAAAATCGGCGCATCTAGAAAGCTACGATGATTACTGATCACAATAGTCGGAATGTCAGTCGGAATGCGATCGCTATAGGACTGAGTTAAATTGAGGTTAACGGTCGATATTATCGATTGAGCGATTAAACGAGGTGTAAAAGATAACATTCAATTAGATTATTCGCATATCTGTACTAAAGTGCCTCATACTTTGGTTTTACTGCCAAACCGAGATTATCTTAGTATGGAGCAATGTTTAACAATTAACAAAAATTTCATACTTCTGCTACGGTCTAGAGCTATATTGAAGCAAAATAAATAAGTTAAAATTTGTAATTTTTATAATGACAATCAAGCAGACAAAAGTCTTTAGTCTTTGTCGGGTCGCTCTTCAAAATTACTAACAGTTTATAGTCAGCTTTGTTAACGAAATCGAAAATTTATTAAGTATTTTCCTTAACGTTAATTTAAAGCCCCGTTGTAATTGATACTGTGTAGACCAAGTTATCAAAATTTGATTTATCAAATCAAAAATTTTTTAATCGGTCAAGATTATGCTTAAAAGAGGTGAAAATAACCTAAATTACGGCACAATAAAACGTCGATTTATCAACGCTGCCCTTAAATATAAAAGGCTATGATGCTTATACCTTTTTGGTTTGAGCAATTTATCGTTAATTTAAATGAACAATCACGACCATAACCATAAATTCTCTTTAACTACTCCCCTTTATTATGTCAACGGCGTCCCTCACATCGGCAGTGCCTACACTACCATTGTGGCAGATGCGTTAGCCAGATTTCAACGATTACAAGGCAAATCAGTCCTGTTAATTACAGGGACAGATGAACACGGACAAAAAATTCAGCGTACTGCTGTCGAACAAAACTTAGCTCCCCAGGTTCATTGCGATCGCATTGTCGATAGTTTTAAATCTCTGTGGGACAAACTAGACATCAAATATGATCGCTTTAATCGTACCACTGCACCCAATCACCAGAAAATTGTCAATGAGTTTTTTGAGCGTGTTTGGAATCGAGGCGATATCTACCTCGCTCGCCAGCAGGGTTGGTACTGTGTATCTTGTGAGGAATTTAAAGAAGAACGAGATTTAATTGAAGATCATCATTGCGCAATTCATACTAATAAACCAGCAGAATGGCGTGATGAGGAAAATTATTTTTTTCGTCTCTCTAAATATCAACAGCAGCTAGAAGAACTTTATGAGTCTCAACCAGACTTTATTCAGCCACCTAGCCGACGTAACGAGGTGCTTAACTTTGTTAAGCAAGGGTTAAAAGATTTCTCGATTTCTCGCGTCAATTTAGACTGGGGTTTTCCTGTACCAGTCGACCAAAAGCATACCATTTATGTTTGGTTTGATGCGCTTTTAGGCTACGTTACTGCTTTGTTGGAACCCGACCAAGAGCCTACCTTAGACAATGCCTTATCACAATGGTGGCCGATTAATTTACATTTAATTGGTAAAGATATATTAAGATTTCATGCGGTTTACTGGCCTGCTATGTTAGCCTCTGCTGGTTTGCCTTTCCCAAAAAGGGTGTTTGGTCATGGTTTTCTAACCAAAGATGGGCTAAAAATGGGCAAAACTTTGGGTAATACCATCGATCCTTTTAAGTTAGTCGATAGATATGGCGCAGACGCTGTACGCTATTACTTTCTCAAGGAAATTGAACTAGGTAAAGACGGCGATTTTAACGAGACGCGTTTTATAAATGTGCTTAATAACGATTTAGCTGACGTTCTGGGTAATTCGCTCAATCGTAGTTTGGGAATGTTAAAGAAATATTGCCAGAGTACTGTTCCGCAATTAACTAGTGCTGACTATAGTTCAGACCATCCCCTAAAAAGTATTGGTTTGGACTTGGGCGGTCGCGTCCGCCAAGCTTATGAAAATCTTCAAATTAGTCAAGCTTGTGAAGCAGTTTTGACCCTGGTGCGGGCGGTTAATAAATATATTGATGATAGCGCGCCTTGGAAGCTGTTTAAACAAGAACGACAAACTGAAGTAGAGCAAATTTTATATGCTGTTTTAGAGTCTGTTCGCTTATCTGCCTATCTTTTATCTCCTGTCATTCCCATTACCAGCAGCAAAATTTATCAGCAGTTGGGGTTTGATTGGGATTTTAATCGCGATCGACTAGCGCCGAGCGAAGAGTTTCAGCTTCACTCACAGTGGGGCAAACTGTCTACTAATAAAACTTTGGGCAAGGCTGATCCCGTCTTTTGTAAATTAGAATTACCGCCAGAAGATTAAATTATGGCAAGTAATTTAGCTCAGTATATTTTTTTACTGATATAAAGTTACCAAGTAAAAAAAAGTCATACTTACACTGCTTTTAACAATTGAGCAAAAGATACTTAGTTTCAAGCTAGCTATTTATTTGTCTTCAGAAAAATTTTAAAAGCTTCGTTACCTATAAAACTAGAATACTCGGTTTGGCTACTTTTACAGCCAGTAATCATGGGGCTAATCCACCCAAATAAAATACTATTTTTTCATAAAAAATGAGGCTTAATACAATGCTGGATAATTTCGGAAGCGATCCTATTTTCACACCTGAACAAATTCTAGAAAATAGAGGACGCGTAGCAATTTTTATCGATGGCTCAAATCTATTTTATGCTGCACTGCAATTAGGAATTGAGATTGATTACAGTAAGCTTTTATATCGCTTAACTGGCGGTTCGAGACTGCTGAGATCGTTTTTCTATACTGGAGTAGATCGCACCAATGAGAAACAACAAGGATTTTTACTCTGGATGCGCCGTAATGGTTATCGCGTAATCGCCAAAGATCTGGTACAGCTACCTGATGGCTCTAAAAAAGCTAATCTTGATGTCGAAATTGCGGTAGATATGATGGCTCTCGTTTCGGCGTATGATACAGCAGTTTTGGTCAGTGGAGATGGGGATCTAGCCTATGCAGTAGATGCGGTTAGCTATCGAGGTGCAAGGGTAGAGGTAGTTAGCCTGCGCTCAATGACTAGTGATAGTCTGATTAATGTAGCCGATCGCTATATTGATTTAGATCAAATTAAAGACGATATTCAAAAAAATAATAAGCATAGCGATCCCTACCGTAGTTTTTCGGGGTTTGGTATTTTAGATGATTAAATAATCGTGGCTCAAGATCTTGAGCTTCAATCAGAGGCTGATAGCCAATAGTTTTGAGCTTGATCTTTTTGGGGATCACAGTGCTTAAACTACCTTTTTATAAACGAAAATATCAGCTAGTTTCTTTAGTCTCATGTTCTTATTGTTCAAATTAGTCAATGGCAGGAATAGAGTAAATTAATAATATAACTATGCTCTTTTGCTGACTAAACTTGAATATAGCTAAATTGAAACAAACCCAGCTAAATATATTGTTTTCCTTGCTTATAGTGAGTGTGGTTGCTTGCCAACCATCGACTCCTAATTCTGGCGAATCTGAGTCAAAAGCTGATGAAAACAATAGGTTGGACACTCAGTTAGTGTTGAATAATGCCATTTTGGAGCAGTCCAATCAGTTAGAAAATACTGTTTGGAAAATAAAGGCAGATAGCATTATTTATAGCAAAGATAAAAAAACCGCGACTTTAAATAATGTTGTTGGCAATTTATTATTAGACAACACGATAATTCTCAAAATTAGTGCTAAAACAGGCGAAATTCAGGACAACGGCAACATAATTCGCTTAAAGGAGCAAATAATCGCCAATGATACTCGTAACGGCAGCACGATCAATAGCAATTCTGTAGAATGGCGACCTCAAGAAAATTTGTTGCTAATTAAAGAAAAGCTCAACGGTGTTCATCCCAATTTAGAAGTTACTGCCGAATCGGGAAAATATTTTACCGACACCGAAAAATTAGAAATAGAAGGCAATGTGGTTGCAACCACTAACCAGCCATCTCTACAGCTAAACAGCGATCGCCTGGTATGGGATATTCCCCGCCAGGCGATTACTAGTCCTGGTGCAGTTGAGCTATTCCACTATAGCGAAAATCAAACCGTTACAGATAAGTTAGTCAGCGATCGCGCTCAGGTCAATCTGGCTGAAAATAAGGCGATTTTAAATAACAATATTGAGTTAATTACTTCTAATCCTCAGCTACAGGTAGCGACAGACTTTCTTACCTGGAATTATCAAAAGCGGAGTGGCAATACAGATCGACCAATTCAAATTGTAGATCGCGATCGCCAAATTAGCCTAACTGGTAATCAAGGCGAAATAAACCTAAACCTACAAATAGCTAAGTTACAAGACGGGGTCAAAGGAACAAGTCAGCCACAAGCTGCGGAAATATACGCTCGTCAGCTTGTCTGGAAAATTGCTACCCAAGAAGTCGAAGCGACGGGAGATGTAATTTATGAACAAGTCGATCCCAAAGCTCGTTTAACAGGGGAAAAAGCCGTAGGAAATTTAGGCGACAACAACATTATCGTAACCAGCAATGGTAAGAAACAAGTAACTTCGGTAATTGATCATTAGTTGAATAGTTCCTAAGTTAGACTAATTAGACGACGCTTATCTGTTTTGCTGCTCCCAAAGCCTTAATCTAACTAGAAATTGCTGCCAATAATTGCCTAAGTCTTCCGAGTTAAGCTGAAAAAGCTGGGCAGACTGATTTTCCAGCGCGATCGCAATTATTGCCTGCTCGATTTGAACATTATACAAATGGTTAATAGCAGCGGTGTAGGCGGTAACCTGTAGACAATAATCAGTTACCCAGGCAATTTTTTTGGGTTTGGCAGCAGTCTTCCAGTCAAAAACACAAAGATTTCCTGACCATTCTCCTAGGCAGTCAAAACGTCCTGCATACTCTTGTTCTGCATGATAAACTGCCGACTCTAATAGATGAACCTCTGAGACAGATTCTAAAACTGGTTTAATCGAATGCCAGTAAAGATTTTCTTCTACATCATCAGGTAAATCTTGACCATTGAGATAATAGTTGATTGCAGTATGTACGGAAGTACCACGTCGGCAAGCTTGTGTACTAATTTGCTGTGCTTTTTTGACTCCGATTCGCTTACGCCATTTTTGCAAAGCTAAACGATCTTGTTCAGGTTTGGTAGCAGCTAAAATTGTGCTGACGGAGGGATAGGCTTTTCCATCAAAGCTCAGTTTTCTTTTACGGTCAATGGTGATGTATTTAGCGGGAATATAAGTAAACATCCAATATATACGCTGCTCAATTCACTATAGCACTACCCATTGAAGTTAGGAGATTCTCCCAGCTTGAAATCAGCTAGCTGCATCGCTTTTCCTCTGACCGCAGGACAATGTGACTTTGGCACGTAGTGCTATGGTAGTTGATCAACCTAGATCTAAGGCAAACTGTTGCAATAAATAATCATAAAACTTTTCTTTATCCACTTGCGTCATTACTTTGACTTTTTTTCCGCTAGATTTGAGAACTGTTCTGCCTTGACTAACACCTGTAGCAATAATGTCTGTTTCTTGTTCTTCTGTTTGATATAGTTGTGGACAAGCTAAATAAGCGGTGGCTAAAATATCCCAAAAGTAATAGTTTTGCGGAATTGCCAAGGAATAACATAAGCCCGCTAAATCTGATAAAGGATATCTGCGCTGTTTAGTTAAGTCACGAATAAACTCTGGGGTCACAGGAATCTGATTAGTTAAGTCTAATGGACATAGTGTAATCGAAATATTAGTATCCCACAGTTGTTTAGCTGCTATGGGATCCCAAAAAACATTCCATTCTGCTGTTCCATCATGTTCTAAGGCAAATACTTTTTCGACGTTTCCCGCTACGGTTAATGCCCCTCCCATCCAAACAATTTCCGTTATTTGGTTGGTTATTGATGGTTCAAGCGCGATCGCTTCTGCTACAGTAGTTAAAGGGCCAGTGACTATTAAAGTGACAGGCTGAGATGCCTTTTGCAATGTTTCCACTATAAATTCTTGTCCCGATACTTCGACCAAAGGTGTCAAGATCTGGCTCGACTCATTGAGAAGCGGAAAATGATCGATAATTGTGCAATCGCGGCGAAAATCAGCAGGAAAAGGATTGATTCCTCTGACGGTACTTTTGGCGATCGGCACGTGAATCTGTCCCATTAAATTTAATATTTTGCGACTGACGCTAACCGCAGCATTAATATAGCAGTCGGCTGGAGTAACAACTATTCCTAAGGGTTCGATCTCTGTCATTGTCATCAATAAGATCAGCGACAAGAAATCATCGATCGCTCCATCATGATCCATCAACACCAGTTTTTTAGACATATTTAAGCTTTAGTTATACTCTTAATTAAAAGTGGGTTTTATAAATCGGATTTAGTATAAGTCTTGCTGGCGTTAATGAGAAGATCTTCTAACCTACGGAAAATCCGCCTGCCAGCTTGGAACTTGACTAAAGCTGGCAGGCGGAGATTGTCTAAGGTATCAATGTCAACAGAATAGTTAAAACTATCAAGAAGGATTTGCAGCTTTGTTGCTGACATGAATATTTTGTTAATCAGCTTTTTTTGAGCAATAAATAGGCTAATTACTGGTTCACTAGCTTAGCCACAGTGACAGTCCGACATCTTGCAACTTTGATTGTCGATATGACCATTGGCACAAGCTTCACAGCAGTAATATTTGTCATCTTTTTTGATGGCATCTTCTAATGATACTTCGCAGGAACAGCGATCGCATTCACATTTTACCAAACTAGCATTAGTCATAATATTTTCATTTGTAATGAGCAACTATATTATATACATAATATATGAACGTATGTTCAATTATAATAAATAGTGTAATTAATTTTATTTAAGGGTTGCAAACTAGACATTTAGTCTGCTAAATTAGTTGAGCGCAATTAAAAGCGAGCCAGGATAGCTCAGGTGGTAGAGCAGAGGACTGAAAATCCTCGTGTCGGCAGTTCAAGTCTGCCTCCCGGCATTTACACAATATAGACAAATACATCTTACTATAAGGGTTGACAGAGAATGTCTCTAACACTTCAGTAGTTTTAAGTAAAAGATAATTTGTTTTGTTGATCAACCACTATTTTTAGTAACTTCTGAAATAAAGGCTCTCCAGGATTTATTAATTTGAAAGATGGCTTTTGATCGAAAACTTCTGGATAGAAGGTTACAAGATAGGTTCTGCTTTTGTAAGTCAATTCCCAAATACGATCGCTTTTTGATTTAAAGAAGATATTTGCAGCTATTAATATTTGAGAATGGGTGAATAATTCTTCTATTTGTTCTGGAGTAATAGGACTAGAAACAAGAGGTAGACCGATTTCAGCTAAGTCGGCTCTGACATCCATTGCGGTCATTTCTTCTAAACCAGGACGTAAAGGCGGAGTATCTAATACTTGTTCAAATTCTGCCAGTAGTACTCCTTCTTCTTCAGGATCGGCACTCATAACCGCTTGTTCAATAAAGGTAGGAACTTGAGCGAGGATAGGCTGTAGATTACCAACTACAGTTTGAAAAGCATCAATGCGATCGCGCAATTTACGATACACTTTTGCTTCTACTGTGCCGTCATAGTAAAAATTATGAATATTAACGGTTGAATGAACTTGACCGATGCGATCGATTCGTCCAATTCGCTGTTCTACTCTCATGGGATTCCACGGTAAATCGTAGTTGATTAGTACCCCACAAGTTTGTAGGTTCAATCCTTCACTAGCAGATTCGGTGCAGAGTAATATTTTGATTTCTCCTTCTCGAAACTGTTTTTTAATTTCTTCTTTTGGTAGGCCTTGCCATTCCCCTGCTTGATACAGTTCACCGCCTCTTCCTGAATAACAAGCGACTTGAGAACCATACAGTTGTTGTAGGTTTTCTCGCAAATAATCCATCGTATCGGTGTACTGAGTAAAAACGATCGCGCTTTCTCTTTGACTCAATTCTCGGCGTAAAATCGTTAGAAAATGAGACAGCTTACTGTCTTCTCCCGTATTCTCAAACTGTCGCAGTAAATCTTCTAAATATTCAATTTCTTTAGGGTCTACTGGTTCTGCTAGATAGGCTTCTAAACCCGTAATTACTGCATCATCAGCATCATCTAAATCCCTAAGATCGTCTATTGGTATCTCTTTAATACCTTCCAAGCGTCGTTGGAGAGATTCACGGATAGCATAAAAAGAACTTGTAAGACGTTTGCGATATAGGGTCATTAAAAAGCCTAAAGCCTTGCGGTTTTCTTTCTGAGCTAGTCTGTAAAAATGGCGAACATAATCGCTTACAGCCTGGTACAAAGGAACTTCTCGATTGGGTTCAAGAGCGATCGCATTATCGCTTACTATTCTTCTGGCAATATCTTTATCTAGAAGACCTAA
>JBHJNW010000072.1:0-5975 GCA_050330395.1 Pleurocapsa sp. | reverse complement strand
TTTTAATCGTATAGAACAAGACTTTGCCATTATTAAAAAAAGACGTATTTATTCCCCTCCACATACTACTTTAGATGACATCGTAAAATCATACGGAAATTATTTGGAATGACTATAATAATTAGCTTCTCTCAACTGATTTTAAAAAATGTAGGATATGCTGGTGAAGAAATAGCTGAAAACAAACAATATCTAAGATTTAATTCAGCTATTAAGCGAATTCACTCGCATATCATGATGTATTTGTTAGACAGAGCCTTGTAGGTATTTTGAATGAGCTATTGCCTAAATCCATCCTGTCCCAAACCTGTTAATCATCCTAAGTCAAAAAAATGTAAGGCTTGCGGATCTCAACTGCTGTTGCATGGTCGTTATCATCTAGTTAAAGGTTTGGGTAAAGGCGGTTTTGGAGCTACTTTTCTAGCAGCCGATCTGGCACTTCCAGGTACCCCTTTATGTGTAATCAAACAGTTACGACCCAACACAGATAACCCCAATTTTTTGTTAATGGCGCGAGAGTTATTTGAGCGTGAAGCTAAAACTCTGGGCAGAGTTGGAAATCATCCCCAAATACCTCGACTGTTAGACTATTTTGAAGATCGCCAGCAATTCTACTTAATTCAGGAGTTTGTCAAAGGCAATAATTTGCAGCAGGAAGTAAAAAAACAAGGAGTTTTAAACGAAGCAAAAGCTAGACAAGTACTTAAAGAGCTTTTGGTAATTCTTAGAGATATTCATGCTCAAAAAGTTATTCACCGAGACATTAAGCCTGCTAATATCATTCGTCGCGAAATAGATGACAAACTAGTCTTGATCGACTTTGGAGTAGTCAAAAATCAGGTTAACAGTGGTGGAGCGGCTGCCAATCAAACAGCTTTGACTGCCTTTGCAGTAGGTACTCCAGGCTTTGCTCCGCCTGAACAATTAGCCATGCGTCCTGTTTATGCCAGCGATGTTTATGCTTTAGGTGTTACCTGTATGTATTTAATGAGTGGAAAAGCCCCAAAAAACATGGATTGTGATCCGGTTACTGGGGATATCAATTGGTTTAAACATATTAAAGTTAGCGATAGTTTTGCTGCAATCTTAAGCAAAATGCTAGAGATAGCAGTTAAAAGCCGTTACAAGTCTGCTGAAGAAGTATTACAGGCATTAGACCTAGAAAACCATGTAGATAGCTTATCTGAAAGTATGCTGAGCTATCCAACCACAGGAGATACTAATACTTCCATCTCAAGGAGAAAAGGAATAGATGCCCGTCATAATATTCCTAGTAGAATGTCTCAACACGCAGGTAGTAAGATTACATCTACCTCTAAATACTCTCGAAACAATTCCCGAAAGACAAGTGCAGCAGGAAACACTACTTCATTTAGCAATGCTCATAAGACTCCTGCCAAACCAATTAAAATATCGGCAGAAGAGCTTTTAACTGCCTATTCATCTGGCAGAAAAGACTTTAGTTTGAAAGATTTAGGTATGCAAGATTTGCAAAAGGCAGATTTGTCGGAAGTGAAATTTCATGGCTCTAAATTAGTCAGAACTAATTTTCAAGGAGCTGATTTAAATCGGGCTAATTTTACTGATTCTGATGTGCGCCAGGCTATGCTACGTAATGCTAATTTAACTAAATCTTTTTTCAAATCTTCTAATTTAGAGGGAGTCGATCTACGGGGAGCCAACCTAAGCTATGCTAACTTCCAAGATACTAAGCTCAAGGGAGCTAACCTATGTGGTGCTAATCTTAGTCATACTAATTTAACTCGAGAACAACTAGAAGAAGTTAAAACCAACTGGATGACAATTATGCCTAGCGGTAAGCGAGGGTTTTGGTAAGTTTTTAATGTCTTTAAGCAATGAGTTATCAATAATCTGTAGCACTACGCGCAAATAAAAAATTTGACTCTGAGAGAATCAGAGTCATAGCAAGTTATCTTGCACAAAATTAAAGTTCAATTATTTTGTAGTTTATTAGTGTTTAGGCGTACGTAACCAAAAAACCTGGTTTACTTTTCAATTTTTGGCACAATATCAGGACGCTCTTTGTCTTCCCAGCCAGCAGGACGTTTAGAATTATACCAAGCAATTGAACCGATAGTGACGGCTGCCACAAAGCCTAATCCCAATACAGCAGTAGCAGCATAAGGAAAGTGAGGTTCATTGCTAGCGACTTGTAGTAAAAGATTCATAAATTTTTTTCTCTTTTGTTCTGAGGTTAGAGATCAATTTATCTTGTCATTTGGAGAGGATGCATCTTTCTTACTACAGATAAGCGATCAACCAAAGGATAGATTTGATCATTTTTGTCTGGGCAACTGTATTATGGCGATCGCTCTCAAATTGTTTTAACTGTCCATTTGCTCTTGCAGATAAGTCTGTAGTAAACTATCGAGCCGCTCTTCAGGACAACATTCAATTAAGGCTTCAAACGCTTCGTATAGTTTAGCCGCACTATCACCTAAGATGGGAGTAATTCCCCAAACATCTTCAACCCACTGTTTAGGAGGCTGATCGTCGAAGATCATGCGTTCTAATAGTTGTTTAGATTCAGCTTTGGCAAGAGACATAGTTACTATAATTCAAATCAACAATATTTCATTATTAAGCATCTTCGGTTGATAAGCTTAGAAAAGATCTTTTACGAACTTTAAAAATGCTTAATACTCTTAGTTGGTCTAATCCTTGGGCGATCGCTTTATCCTTAAACACTATTTTATTAGCGATCGCTTTCATTAGCCCGAAAAAGCTTTTAACTCCTTTGGGCATTCTAAACGGCTGGATCTTGGGAATATTGGTTTGGGGAACTTTAGGCTGGCGCGGCTATTTAATCGTCATGTTATTTTTCCTATTAGGTTCTGGATTGACTTTTGTTGGCATTGAGCAAAAAGAAGCTGAAGGAATTGCTGAAGAACGTTCGGGAATGAGAGGTGCAGGAAATGTCTGGAGTTCGGCACTAACCGCTACCATCTGTGCGATCGCTACTTTATTTTTTTCTCCTCCAATTAAAGAATTATTTATCTTGGGCTATGTAGCAAGTTTTTGTACTAAGCTTTCGGATACTACTGCCAGTGAGGTAGGTAAAGCCTATGGGAAAACCACTTATCTGATTACAACACTTAAACCTGTTCCCAGAGGTACGGAAGGGGCAGTCAGTCTAGAAGGAACTATTGCAGGGGCGTTAGCTTCAGTTATTTTAGCCGTTATTGCTTGGGCAATTGGCATGATTAGCTCAATCGGCATTACCTGGTGTGTAATTGCAGCCTTTATTGCTACTACTATCGAAAGCTTAGTCGGTGCAACCTTAGAATCTCGATTTACCTGGCTGACTAATGATCTGGTTAACTTTATCAATACCGTAATTGGTGCGATCGCTGCGATATTGTTAGCGTTGAGCTTTTATTATTAAACTGCTATTAAATCTAAATCAAACAAAAAAACAATTTTGCATCATTGCAGCACTCAGCAGGCTTTTATATTTTGCTGAACTAACAATATAAGAGCCAAAACGTTCTAAATGAGGATTTTGTAGTTGAGCATCAAATAACACATACTGCCGATTACGCAAATGCTCGACTAGTTTTACCATGGCTACTTTAGAACCTTCGGCAATACGATAAAACATGGATTCGCCAATAAAAGCGCCCTTGATCGCGATTCCTAATATCCCTCCTGCTAATTCATCTCCTTGCCAGGTTTCCAAACTATGAGCCCACCCAGCCTCATGTAAAGCAAGATATATATCCATTAATTCTTCAGAAATCCAAGTGCGATCGCGATCGGCACAGCCTTGACAAACTGCTTCAAAATCACGATTGATCGCTACTGTAAATCTTTCCTGGTTGAGTACTCTTTGTAAAGATTTCGGATAGCGGAACTGATTATTCAAGGGAATTAAGGTACGCTGGCGACTAGAGTACCAGTCCAATTCGTCATCTTCTGACATTAAGAAATAGCCTTGGCTATATCCTTCAACAATCGAAGGAATATTAATTTTCATACTTTCACTATTATCTATTTCTAAATAGAGATGTTTAGATTTAAAAATACCTATATTAAGTTATCAATTACCCATAATTAATAGTTAATCAACCTACATACAAATTCACCAAAACAAATCATCATGACAGACTCTGCCAAACCAATCGCTCCTATAACCTTACCCGACGTGCGACATCCTGAGAAAGAGGAGGAATGGCTCAAGCAATCCTTACACACTTGGTTGGATGAAGAATTTTTACCCGAAGCAGTTAATGCCAAAATCGCTCAAAGGGCAGCAAAAATATTTGTCCGTCAACGGATGGAGGGAGAAAATGATCTCGGCTCACTAGTTATTGCCATTATTGCCGAGATGCGGGCTTTTGATTTTAGTCGCAGTTTTTATAGTGAATTTGCCGTTGCGAATGCGGTAAGCGATTTAATTTTAGATAGCCTGGGTATAGATCGTTGCTGTGGTACATAATTTCAGTAATTAGTGAACAATGAGCAAATTTACCTGGATCAATGGCTTGAAAAATCGGGCATCAGCAAATATAGATGCTGCAACAAGACGTTTAAAAAAATTGCTTCCTATCGATTATGCGAGTAAGAAAGCTGCGGGCTGGTTGAGCGTTAGTGATGAACGAATAGCTGAAATACTAACTACCGTTAGAGAGAAGCTGCCAACAACCGAAGCCTTACTGATTGGCAAACCACAGGCAGGTAAAAGTTCCATTGTTCGTGGTTTAACGGGAGTATCCGCTGAAATAGTCGGTCAGGGCTTTCGTCCCCATACCCAAAATACCAAAAGGTATGCTTATCCTTCCGAAGAACTACCACTGCTTATCTTTACCGACACGGTAGGATTAGGAGACATCAATCAAAATACTCAAGAGATTATCGCCGAATTAGAGTCTGAATTAGCGCAACAAACTAAACGTGCCAGAATTTTAATTCTCACTGTAAAAATTAACGACTTCGCTACTGATACCCTACGACAGATAGCTAAAAAGTTACAACAGAGTTATTCAGATGTTCCTTGTCTGTTGGCAGTTACTTGTCTCCACGAAGTCTATCCCTCAAACGTAGCCGATCATCCACAATATCCACCTGATTATGAATTAGTCAAGCGCGCTTTTGAAGCAATCAAACAAGACTTTGAAGGACTGTGCGATCGCGCTATTTTAATTGACTTTACCTTAGAAGAAGATGGTTACAATCCTACTTTTTTTGGCTTAGAAGCATTAACAGAAGCTTTAGCTCAATTACTTCCCGAAGCCGAATCACAAACCATTTATCAGCTACTTGATAACAATGTTGGCGAAGAATTAGGCAATCTTTATCGTGATACTGCTCGACGTTATTTGGTAGCTTTCTCAACTATGGCTGCAACTCTAGCTGCTGTCCCGTTACCCTTTGCTACCATGCCTGTTTTAACAGCTTTACAAATTTCTTTAGTTGGATTGTTGGGGAAACTTTATGGACAAACTCTGTCTCCTTCTCAAGCTGGTGGAATAGCTAGCGCGATCGCTGGTGGCTTTTTTGCTCAAGCGATCGGTAGGGAATTAATCAAGTTCATTCCTGGTTTTGGTAGCGTTATCGCAGCCTCATGGGCAGCAGCCTATACTTGGTCACTTGGAGAAGGAGCTTGCGTTTATTTTGGCGATTTGATGGGAGGCAAAAAACCTGACCCCAATAAAATACAGTCCGTCATGAAAGAATCTTTCTCCTCCGCTAAAGAACAATTTAAAAATGTTCAGTAGTAGCAATTTGAACTTTTGTTCAATCTCTTAAAGTTATGCTCCGAAGCGGTTTAAGCGCAAAATAAGAACTTAATCTAAAAATAATTTTCCCAAAGGGTTGACAAGAATAAATATATTTCCTATATTGGTAAATGCGCGGTTGAAAGGGGAAACCCGACAGCCAGCGGTCAGAACCTAGACAATACAATAGTTTGACAGTTTTTAAACCCACAGCTTTTTGAATTAAAAATCAATAAA
>JBHJNW010000071.1:0-9307 GCA_050330395.1 Pleurocapsa sp. | reverse complement strand
GAAAAATTGCCTGAAAATAGTGAATCTCTAATTTACATTGCTATGGTTCACTTAATGTCTAAACGATTGTCTCGCTATCAACAACAAGCTGCTTAATAATCTATTTACAAACAGTCTCTGAAATCGCAATCAAACTACTTGAAGTTCTTGAATCCTAAAGATGGTGTACATTTTAATCAGCAAGGTTATGAATTTTTCGCACCAAGATTATTAAGCAAGATTCGCTCAATCAAAAACTGAGAAAATACAAGTTAGCTGCAACAGTACTGCCGACTGAAGGTAAAAACATGACTACAAGTGAAAGTAAATTAAATTCTTTACCCGAACCTCCTGGTAAAACTGGATTGCCTTTTATTGGCGAGACGATCGCCTTTTTAACCGATCCAGATTTTAATCAAAAACGAGTTGAGAAATACGGCAAGGTTTATCAAACCAGTATCTTTGGTAGTCCGACGGTGATGATGATCGGTTCAGAAGCTAATACTTTTTTGTTTCGCCATGAGAATAAGTATGTAGTCTCTACTTGGCCGAAAAGTACCAGAGTTTTATTAGGCAAAGAATCTTTAGCGGTTAATAACGGTAGCTTTCATACTTCGCGACGTAAGCTACTGTATGACGCATTTCAGCCGAGAGCTTTAGCTAGTTATATTCCTACGATGGAAGAGATTACGAATAGTTATCTGCAAAAGTGGGAAAAGACAGTTAGGTTTACCTGGTATCCAGAATTACGGAACTATACTTTTGATATTGCCAGTAATTTGTTTGTCAGTACTGATGGTGGTTCACAAAGTTCTGTCGGACACTATTTTGAAGATTGGTGTGCGGGTTTGTTTACGATTCCGATTTCTTTACCTTGGACTAAATTTGGCAAGGCTTTAAAAGCGCGTCGGAAGTTACTGGAAAATCTTGAGCAAATTATTCTCAAACGTCAGCAGAGGGATAATCCTGGAGAAGATGCTTTGGGGTTGTTGATTCAAGCTGAAGATGAACAAGGAAACAGTCTTAGCCTGGAAGAATTAAAAGATCAGGTGTTGTTATTATTATTTGCAGGACACGAAACCTTAACTAGTGCGATCGCTTCTTTTTGTCTTTTAACCGCACAACATCCTGATGTCATGCAGCGTCTTGTGGCAGAACAAGATCAGTTAAACATAACTGGTACTCTAACACTCGAAGATCTCAAAGCTATGACTTATCTCGAACAGGTGCTAAAAGAAGTTATGCGTTTAATTCCGCCTGTCGGTGGTGGCTTTAGGCAAGCGGTAGAAACTTTTGAATTTGCTGGCTATCGGATTTCTCAAGGCTGGAATATTCAATATCAAATTGCTCAAACCCACAAAGACGAAGAGATTTATCCCGAAAGCGATCGCTTCGATCCAGATCGGTTTGCACCCAAACAGGCAGCAGATAAGCAAGCCAGCTTTGGCTATATTCCCTTTGGTGGTGGCTTGAGAGAGTGTATCGGTAAAGAGTTCGCTCGTTTGGAAATGCGCCTATTTGCCTCTAAGCTATTGCAGAATTATCAGTGGGAACTATTACCCAATCAAAATTTAACATTGGTAACTGTACCGACTCCCCATCCCCGCGATGGTTTAAAAGTTAACTTTAGTCGTCGATAAATCAGTTAAGTACCTAAACAAAATTAATTACACACTTGACTTGTTCTTTTCCCTTTCCCCAATCTCAACTAGGAAACTAATTTTGCACAACTACTTACCAGTATTATCTTGCTCAAATCAAATTAAATATCTTCGTTGAAATAATTTATCCTGAATAGATGAATCAAAAATTACAGCAAGGTCAAACGATTGAACTAGAAATAACCGATCTCAATACCAGCGGCGAAGGGGTAGGTAGGCATGAGGGGAGAGTTGTTTTTGTTCCTAATACCGTAACAGGCGATCGCATTTCTACTAAGATAATCGAGTCGAAAGCTAAATTTGCCAGAGGCAGAATTCAGCAATTATTCAACTCCTCAACCCATCGTATACGTCCTCAATGTATTGTGGCTGATAAATGTGGTGGTTGTCAGTGGCAGCATATAGAGATAGATTATCAACGCGAAGCCAAGCGTCAACAGATAATCCAGGCTTTTCAGCGTATTGGCGGTTTTAAAGATATTCAAGTGCAGCCAGTGCTTTACACCTCAAATGTTCTTAATTACCGCAATAAATCTACATACCCTCTGGCAAGATCCTCTACAGGGCAAGTGCAGGCTGGCTACTATCGTCAAGGTAGCCATAAGTTGGTTAATCTTAATCAGTGTCCCGTGCAGGATGAACGTTTGCATCCATTGCTCAAAGAAGTCAAACAGGATATTCAGCAGCGAGGATGGTCGATCTATAACGAAACTAATCATCAGGGAAAGTTACGTCATTTATCTCTTAGGATTGGCAGGAATACTGGAGAAATTTTGCTGACTTTGGTAACCGCCGATCCCAAGTTAGCTGGGATTGAAGAGCAAGCACAGCTTTGGTTGGATAAATATCCTGGACTAGTGGGAGTTTGTTTAAATATCAACAGCGATCGCACTAACGCTATTTTAGGTAAAGTCACCCATACCGTTGCGGGTAAATCTTATCTTCGGGAGATCTTTGCAGGAGTTGAATTGCACATTGCTGCGGATACTTTTTTTCAGGTCAATACCAGCGCAGCAGAATTATTACTTCAGGCGATTATTGAACAATTAAACTTAATCGGCAATGAAACTATTGTCGATGCTTACTGTGGTGTTGGCACTTTTAGCTTACCTTTGGCTCGAAAAGTAAGCCAGGTTATCGGAATAGAACTTAATCCTGCTTCGATCAAACAGGCAAATAACAACGCTGAGATCAATCACATCAAAAACGCAACTTTTTATCCTGGAAGGGTCAAAGACTATCTCGAACAAATCGAGCTTCAACCAGATATTTTGCTGCTCGATCCACCCCGCAAAGGCTGCGAGCCTGAGGTAATTACAGCTATCTTAAATTTGCAACCTTCGCGTATTGCATACATCAGTTGTCAACCAGCCACCCTGGCAAGAGATATTAAACTATTATGTCAGTCCAATATATATCAGCCAGTTCATATTCAACCAGCTGACTTCTTTCCTCAAACCACTCATGTCGAGTGCTGCGTTATCTTGAATAGACAATAGAAGAAGATTTTAACCAATTTTGTGGGAAAAATTTAGTATAATAGATATTGTATTTAAGATAAGCATCTGTTCAAACTTCAAGAGGAACACTATGATTTTAGCTGTTAAATTAGCTAACAAACTGATGGAATTATCGCCATGATGAGATGATCAAACCCAATAATTTCACCGAGCAAAAATATTAACCTGGAGGAAACTTTGAGTTTCTATTTGCTTAGCTTTGGCACTTAATTAATGTTACTCAATCGACTTAATAGTTGACCAAGCATAATTGTCAGTTTTCAACAGCATAAATCCTATAGTTTAACCTAGAGGTATAAATTAGTGATTGCCATCCCTATTCCTTGGAATAGAAGCAAGTGGACTACTATGAGCTTCACTTCAACACTGTATCTCTGCCCTGTTCTCGATTTACTATTAGTCAGCGTACCTCCAGAATGGCGAGCAGAAGTCAGATTAGGATTACAAGAAGCATTAGTCAATGCAGCCAAACACGGCAATAAACTCGATCCTAGTAAAACCATTATTGTCAGATTTACAGTTACTAATACAGAGTATTCATGGGTAATTGTCGATGAAGGAGGTGGCTTTGCTGAAGGATTTAAAAGTTTTAACAGTTGCCCTAATCAGTTTAAGCAACTACCAAGCGATGAATCAGAGAACGGTAGAGGCTTTTCAATTTTGCACGAGGTTTTTGATGACGTGCATTGGAACAGAGATGGAACGCAGTTAACCTTATCAAAAGTAGTATCCAGTACTAAAGAAAGACAGCCTTCTATATGTTAGATCTATGTTAAATATATTTTCACTCCTGCTCAGGCTAATAGTGAATAAAGTTTGATATACTAGTTAAGCATTATCAGCAGGGTGGCGACATAGCCAAGTGGTAAGGCCGTGGATTGCAAATCCATTATCCCCCAGTTCGAATCTGGGTGTCGCCTTGATAAGCATTAGTATGGTGCATCTAACACAAAATCACCAAGCAATTGTGTTGGCAATCTGGACATTAGGTTAAGTCCAATATAAAATCTTCGCGCTCGGAAAATTGGTGTTGATTTGAGTCTGAATAAAGTCCTGTAGTTCTTCCATCGTGTCTTTCTTGTAGACGTATTTTACTCCACCAAATTTATTGCGTTTTTGACTGCGAGCATCCTCTTCTAAATCCAACTTACTGTTGGGATACCATGTTTGCAACACCTCTTTTGACTTAGGGGTAAAGCGGTGGGTAATCAATTCAAAAGTAAGATTGCACTCTATATCTAAAACCTGAACAATTTGGTCAAATAGATTAACATAATGTTGTTGCCAGTCAGCGATCGCCATAATTGGTGCGAGAACTATTCCGATAGGATAACCACTCAAAGCTAATTTACGTATTGCCTGCAATCTCTGTGCTACCGTAGCCGTTCCCCCTTCCATAGCATGACTGATGGGATCGGCATTAACGCTAACACGACAATGAGTATGCCCGTTGTGAGGCAAATCTAATAACTGAGCGACAAAATCAAACTTGCTAACCCAGCGTAAATACGCAGTATCTCTAGTACCAAAATAGCGAATGCACTCAGCTAAACTACCAGTCAGGTGTTCAATTCCTAAAGGATCTGTGTAGCAGCTAACCTCATAGGTAGTATTTTTGTTTTTTTGCTCATAATTGCTAAGATTAGCCAAAATTTGCGGTAAATTACCATAAACTTTAACCACAGGAAGACCCGAAAGACTACCTGCTAAATAACAATATTGACAGTGGGCAGGGCAACCCTGCGCCAAATGAAATTGCCAATCAGCCGAAGGTGGTATGGGGGTTAGTTTAAGCTGGCTGGGTGGTGCATTAACTATGGCCAAGGTATTTTTGGCGATCGCATAGGTTTCTCGTTCATTTTTTCCTCGTAAACCTGTAATTCTGTTTTGTGTAAGTCTCTTAACGGGGATGCCAAAAGATTTTACTCGTTCAATAATTTGTTGTCCCCAATCTTCGGCCTCAGCAGCAGGAGTCACCAGTACTTGCTTCGGTAGCCATAGTTTGGTTTTTGACTTATTAAACTTAGTAGAGGTAGAACTTATAACCATTTAAAGTCGAGATTAAATAATCGTCGTTGTATCAAGATGGAGATAGAAAGTAGGCTGAAGTTAATCAAAAATCAAGAAAGGATAGCTAATTTTTCACAGCAGCATAAACACAGGTAGCAACGCGTAGTTGTTTATTGCTTATTACCTACCTTAATAATCTTAGTTAAGTTTCCCTTATCGAACCCTACTGGTTTACTCCCCTGTACGTTCGGTATTTTCGACTCCAACATCTAACGAAAGCCAGACTAAGCTAATTTGTTGACTTAATCATTGATTATTGAATCATCTTGCTCGGTTCAACTATCGCTATTTATTATGAGCTATGGATAATATTTGTTTACAATTAATAAGGTTCGCCTTTGATTTAAGCAATTTATTATTATTTATCTCTAATGACATTGATTCGTATCCCAGAATCGTGGGAAATATCTGAAAATCAGATTACTCCTGCCAGACTTTATTATAGTCGCCGTAGCTTTATGCAAACTCTTATTGGTGCAGGCATTGGCGCTAGTTTGTTACCTTTGGCTGGATGTCAATCGGGTATAGGCAAATCTGCCTCAGAAACAGAATTAGAAAAAACGATTAATCTGCCCGCAATAGACTCATTTACCAACAATCCCGATTTTCGTAGCGTAGGTCGTCCAATTGCCGACGAGAAAGTTGCAGCCCAATACAACAATTTCTATGAGTATGGTGGTACTAAAAAAATTTGGTTAGACGCACAGAAGCTACCTACAGAAAACTGGAAAGTGGAAGTTGCGGGGTTGGTCAATAATCCTCGTACCTATGATCTCGATGATCTCAAACATAAATTTCCTTTAGAAGAAAGGATTTATCGCTTTCGCTGTGTAGAGGCTTGGTCGATGGTCTTGCCCTGGATTGGTTTCCCGATGAAAGCATTATTAGAAGATGTTGAACCAACTACTAAAGCTAAATATGTCAGCTTTACCTCTTTTTATGACCCTGAAATCACTATGGGACCAAATTTTCATCTTGGTTCATTACCCTGGCCTTACACCGAAGGACTGAGAATTGAGGAGATGGCCAACGATCTGGCGTTCTTTGCCGTGGGGATATATGGTCATGATTTGCCTAAGCAACATGGCGCACCATTACGGATGGTCACTCCTTGGAAATACGGCTTTAAAGGGGCAAAATCAATTGTTAAAATCGAGTTTCTGACCCAACAGCCTGCTACCTACTGGAATACTCTCGATCCTAACGAATATAAGTTTGAAGCGAACGTCAATCCTAATGTACCTCATCCGCGATGGTCACAAGCCACCGAGAAGTTTATTAGTAGTGGTCCTGGCTTATCTTGGGAGATTAAAGAAACTTTACCTTACAATGGTTATGAAGAGTATGTAGCTGATTTGTACGCTTAAAAAATATAGCGGTTTTTATTTAAATAAGATAGGGTCGATACTCTAGTTTTGGTTAGTAGTTAGACTCTCATTGCCATAACTTGCCGATTCAAAACTAGTCCAAATAGGATAGGTTTTTTGTCGGTAACAGTAACTTTACTTTGCCTGCAAGACACCTCCCGTTAATCGCTAAGATGTGTAAGGCAATAATGAGAAAATCAATTTTTACTTTGGGTTGGAGTTTAGGTATGGTCGCCGTTACCTCTTGGGGGCAAGTAGCGGCTGTTCCCTTGCGTCCAATTTCACCAGAAAAACTGAAGTATGTTGGCTTTGATGATCAATTAGGCAATAACCAGGCTGATCTAGAAACAGCTACTATCTGTAATAAGCAGAGCGATCCTAACTGCCTTATTCCTCAACCAAAAACCCAAAAAACTCTAGTGTGGGACGAGTCTCAACGTCAGGCTTTACTGAAGGCGGTAGGTCATAGTCTTGATTATTTAGCTACACCAAAGGCTATTGTAAGCTATCATCAACAAGCTAATGCTGAATTTAATTTAGAACGAGTTAAGCGATCGCTCGAACGCTTTCAAGAGCTATTATTAATTAGCGAATCCCCCGCCGCATTAGAAAAAGCGGTTAAGGCAGAATTCGCCTTTTATCAATCTGTGGGCAATCAACAGGGGCAAGTTGAGTTTACAGGCTATTTTGAACCTACCTACACTGCTAGTCGTATTCGTACTGCTGAATATCGCTATCCTCTGTATCGTAAACCAGCTAGCTTTAATCGTTGGTCACATCCTCATCCTACCCGCGCTCAGTTAGAAGGTAACGATGGTTTAGCCAGCCACAAAAGCCTGTTACAAGGTCATGAGCTGGTTTGGTTAAGCGATCGCCTAGAAGCCTTTCTAGTGCAGGTACAGGGATCAGCTAGACTACAAATGACTGATGGTACGACGATGACCGTGGGCTACGATGGTACAACTAGTTATCCCTATGTCAGTATTGGTGGTGAACTAGTAAAAGATGGTGTGTTTGAGAAAGAGGCATTGAGCTTGCCGAAACTACTGAACTATTTCGTCGCTAATCCTCAACAGCTAGACGAGTATCTTCCCCGCAACAATCGGTTTATTTTCTTCCGCGAAACCGCTGGTCAACCACCAACTGGTAGTTTAGGTGTTCCCGTCACGGGCGATCGCTCCATTGCTACTGATAAATCGATCATGCCTCCTGGTGCCTTGGCTTTGATTGTTGCTCCTATTCCCGATGTCGCCACGACAAGCATGGTTGATACTAGAGTAGTCAGTCGCTATGTCTTAGATCAAGACACAGGGAGCGCCATTAAGGGTGCAGGCAGAGTAGATATTTTCTTGGGTAGCGGGGAAGTTGCTGGAGCAAGAGCAGGACTATTAAATGGTAATGGTGATTTATTTTATCTGTTGCTTAAAAATAATTGAGCAATAAATTATTTTATGTTTGTTGTTTGTAATTTTTGCTAAAATCTTTAGCCTAAAAGCTCTATTTAGCTACAATGATAATTTGTTATGTTAACCCATTTATCATTACTAGAACAAGCAGCTAATCTTCAAAAGGAGCGATCAAATTTACCCAATTCAGCTAAAGTAGTTGAGGCTTTGCTTGAGCTTGAAAAGAAAGCAAAACCAAAAACTAAATATTCTTTTGCTGATTTAACTGGTAATTGGAACTTATGTTTTGTTACTGGAACTAAAAAAGCCAGAAAGAGAGCAGGTATTGTATTAGGTGCAGGAAAATATATTCCTCGATTTGTTAAAATTATAATTTCTTATCAAAAAGACCCGCAAAAAACTACCAACATGGGGAAAGTAATCAACTTCGTAAAAATAGGTTTTGTTGAGCTTTCTCTAACTGGACCAATTAAATTTATGCCGCCCAAAGGAATTTTAGCTTTTGACTTCACCTATTTAAAAATTGCCGTATTAGGCTTTAGTTTGTATGACGGCTATCTGAAAAACGGCTTAAAAAAAGAAGCTGAGTTTGAACAACAAGAACTTAAGCATCAGGCTTTTTTTCGCTATTTCTTAATTCAAGACAATCTAATTGCAGCTAGAGGTAGAGGTGGTGGATTAGCTTTATGGAGTCGAGAAGCATAAATAGTAACTTTTAGATATTGTTCGGGTTTCAAGTTGAATCAATGATGGGATTATTGATAATCTCGTCTAATGTTGATTAATAATATCTCCATAACAATAGTCATTCGCCTTTTATACTAAATCCGATTGATAAAGTACTCTTTACTTAAAGTAGCTATAACTGTTCTGATGTTATACCCTTGTGGTACTTCTGACTTCTGACTTCTGACTTCTGACTTACCTAACCTTAAAGTATTCTATCCAAACAGGATTTAGTATTAGATTGCGATCGCAATACGTTAATCTTCAACAAAATTCCTAGCTGCTTTATATATGTTCTTTCGTCAAATTGATAATAATATCAAGCTAAGCTTATCCATACCGCAATACGCAGAAGAACTGTTTGAACTAACAGATAAAAACAGAGGTTTTCTTCAACGATGGCTTCCCTGGTTAGATGAAATTAAACAACCCTTAGATACTGAAAAGTTCTTGGAAACTCAATTATAGTCATTCCAAATAGGAAACACATGAAATATAGAAAACATATAAAATAATTCTAAGCTAGCCTAAACAAGATGAGAATCTGATGACCTACAGTATAGATTTACGCAAACGGG
>JBHJNW010000070.1:0-14579 GCA_050330395.1 Pleurocapsa sp. | reverse complement strand
ACATTGGTCACAAATTAAGCTTGAACAACAGTTGTCAAGAGGGTTTGAGAATTCGTTGAAAAGAAGAAATCTGACGAGTTTTTCTGTCGTTCTGGAAAAGGAGCAATAATGAGTCGAATAGGAGTTTTCCTAATGGATTTTACGATTCCCAAATCTTGATTTTCGGGTGCAGTAAAATATTTAATTGGGTCATCAGTCAAACCTTTTTGACGAGCTACAGAGAAATGGTAAAGACCACGATAGATCATCTCTAAAGAAATGCGGTCAACAGGTAAACTTAACTCATCAGCCACAGCATCACCTAAATCCATCAAAATGGCATAGAACAACCAAGTTGCCCAAATCTGTAACTTAATCCCGTTAATTGAACCAGTCCACAAATAACTCAAACCAAGTAATCTTTTAACCGTATTAAAAGCTTGTTCAATTCGCCATCTTTTCCTATATAAATCAGCAACTACATAAGGTGGTAAAATCTCTGGTTCAAGAACTGAAGTGAGATAAGAATGCCAAGTTTTTTTGGAGCGAACTTCGATCAAACGAACCGTAACATATGGAGTTCGTTTAGTTCCCGAACCAAGACGAATCAAACGGTCACGAATTGAATAACTATCTGTAAAGACCTGTTCTACTTTAATGGCTGCCCCTTTTTTAAGGCGACTAATAAAGTGGATTTCTTTCTCGATTAATTTAAGCCAGAAACTGAAATGATAAAATCCTCGATCTAATAATAGTAAAGTTTTTGCCGAGCCTAAATTTAGGATATCTTCTTCTAATTTGGTATCCGAAGCCTTGGGATTTTCAGACCACCAAATTTCTATAGGGAGTCTTGTGACTAAATCAATTACTACTCCCATTTTCCCCGCTAGTTTTCCTCTCTTGACATCTTCAAGGCTTTTCAGTTTTCTAAATAATGCTTCCAAGGTTGAAACATCTACTATCCAAATATTCTCGAATTGAGAGCAGGCAAACTGGACACTTTCTGGCAATGGTCGCTGTTTCCTCTGATGCCAAGATGATTTTAAACGGGGTAATAAATCCTTAAATACTCTCTCAAACAACTCGGCAGGGAACGTTAAAAATCTGCTAGATAATGCCTGTTGACTGACTTGTGCTGAATTACACCACAAAAATCCTTCTCTCGACAATATTCTGGTTAATTCTGTAACGGATGCCACATCCCTCCACAATAAAGTCAAGACCGCAGCTACCATGAAGGGCAGATTGAGTATTCTGTCTCGTAATCCTAATTGACGATAATAATTTTCTTGAGCTGTAATAGCTGGTGTTAGTAATGCTTCAATTTGATTGGCTATCACCTCATCTTCCACCATTGGACGTTGAGTTTTTTTGGCGTGGTCTCGGTTCAGTCTCTTACTCTTGTTCATAGAGAAATCCAATCGTTCAATTGCCTACTCTCTCTGAGTTTTACATGATTTGGTTTTTCTCTTGACTTTTTTCTAATTTCCTTAACTTGTGACCAATGTCTGCTTTCTGTCTGGCTTCGGTTTCATCAAAGCCATAATCTTGCAGTATTTTTGTGATCCAGCCAACTCGTTGGGTTTCTACAATACGTACTCGCTCTTGTACCGCAGGATCTTGATTTGCCCAAAGAAAAATAGCTGCTTCTGGATCGGGCTGGTTGCAGATTTCTTCAGCTAAAGTAAATAGTTTGATCAGTCTTTCCTTTGGGGTAGCTGCTTTTTTTGATTCTTCGATTAGCCACATGGTTTCATTTTCCCAACGCTGTAAAATTGCTTCTAATAGTTCCTGACGGTTTTTAAAATGCCAATAGAAACTTCCTTTACTTACCTTGAGCTGACGAGCTAATACCTCTATTTTTACGGCTGCAACTCCTTTTGTCGTCATCAGCAACCATCCTGCGTCTATCCAATCTGCTTTTTGCAATGCCAATTTTTTCCATACGCTAACGTATGTTTGTAGTTTAATCAATCAGATTTATTTTGTCAATACGCTAGCGTATGTTCTGATTTTATTTGCTTATTTTACTGAGAAGCAACCCCAAATATTTAAAAATATTGATCTAACGGATAAAAAAAGCACCGTCTCAGTTGAAGACAGCGCAGTTTAAATTACTAATTATTTACATTACAGTGGATGAAGGAAAAGATTTATATTGAAGCACAATTGATCTCTCTCTTCTTTTCCTTATTTGATTGTTGATAGCTTCAAAATACTTGTATTTCGTTAAGCCTTACTTAGGATTATGTATTAACAGCTAAGTCATAGACTGTAACTAACACTAGTACTAGAGAAAGAGACAATATTTCCATATCAAGCTGAACTCTTCTCTACGGGCAACTGTAATTATATTTACAGTTTCATTACTAATATTATATTAGGCTATAAAGCTACATTGCGTCAAATAAATTGGCAAGCGTAGCTATTTGTCAAGTAAATAACAGTAAATAGTCAGAGAGCAATATTGACATTGACTATTGACCTAAAGCCTAAATCGAAACCAAGCAGAAATAAACTTAAAGACTAGTTTTTTCTTTGAGCGCCGCTGGATCGGTGTCCACTTTAGGGATATCAAATAATACAGTTGTCATATAGTTTTCTGCCCATTCCTTACCAAAAGCCTTTTCTAAAACACGGCGGGTTTTATCATTTTGTTGTTGCTTAGTACAGTAATACCTTTGCCCAGCCAAATATAATTTTTGCTGTTGGTGCGAGACAGGATTTGACTTTACTGCTTGCTGACAATGAATCCGCAAATAATTAGAGGCTAGATCTAAAAAATCTTGTTCTTCTGCTACATTGCCAGGGCGTACAAACATACAGAAATCAGAAAAAATATCAGCCCAATTCGGTAATTCTCTGACTTCAGAAAAGCTGACCTTTGGTAAAGCTGAAAGTAATTTAATATAGCCAGAAGATAAAGTTTTTTCAGGACTACTGGGAGACAAATCAGCGATCGCCGCACTAATACCGCCCCTACCAGCCACGATATCACAGCCAAAGATCGGTAAAGGGTATGCTGCATGAGGAAACATTACGCAGTGGAGAATATCTAGATTGTTACCAACCTTAGCTAACTCCAGGTGCATTTTACGAAACTGAGGCGTTTGATAACAGCGATTTTCAATCCGCAATCTTTCCCCTTCCAATTTGCCTTCAACATAACCTAATCCTTCGGGCAAACTATAGGCTGAGAGTGATAAATATTTTTGCCAATAGTTGAGGATTCTTTCTGCCAGTCGATGGATTAAAGGATGTTGTTCTTGACGCAGGGAAGGTTGAGAAGTTTCTAACATTACAGTTATTAAAACGCTTAATCTAGGCAGTTAAATAATAGTAGCCACAGATGTCGATAAATTTAACGATATACTGAGACAGACTTGATAGATATATATAGCTATTAATCGTAATAGATTTTAGTGCGGGAGATTTGATTATGTTTGGTTTAGGCATCCCTGAAATCGCTGTCATTGGCTTAGTTGCAGTACTTATTTTTGGTCCTAAAAAAATTCCTGAAATTGGCAGCGCCCTGGGCAAAACGATCAAAGGTTTTAAAGAAGAAATGGATAATCCTCGCTTAGATGATAGTCCAGAACAAGAGCGAGAATAAACCTGATAATATTTCTAATGATTAACTAATTGATTAAACCAGGCTTCAAAGCGATCGCCCAAAGCGACAAGAGAATATTCTGCTTCTGCCTGTTGACGACAAGCTAGGCGGTCAATTTGCTCAATTTTCTTGATTGCTGCTGCTAGTCCTGCAATGCTGTCTGGTTCGACTAAAAAACCTGTTTTGCCATCGCGAACAATTTCCGCAGGGCCACCACGACGATAAGCAATAACTGGCACACCACAGGCTAAAGCCTCGATCGCCACATTACCAAAAGCTTCAATCCAGCGGGGAGTCATTAACAAAGCGCGACACTTCCCTAATTGCTGTTGTAGCTTTTCAGTCTCGAGAAATCCCCAATATTCTATGGGTGCCTCAGGGTAATCATGACAAATTTGTGACCAATAATTTGAGTCTTGCATTTTACCAAAGATCTTTAAAGGCGTACCCGTAATGTTGACAGCTGCCACGGCATCTTCTAGGGCTTTTTCGGGGGCAATTCGTCCCAACCAGGCTAAACTTGCTTCGGGATAGTGTTTAAATTGATACAGAGACAAATCAATCCCACTACCTAAAATTTGACAGTCCTGAGCAAAGGGAAAAGTATCAGCCTGAGATTGAGTGTATGCCCCAAAAGTACCAGGATATTGCTGAATTATTTGATGCATTATGCGATCGCTAGCATCAGTCATTGAACCCATGCTGATAAAGTGAGCGATCGTCGTCTCAAAAAAAGGAGTTAAATAAAAAGGCAGCCAATCAAAGGCAAAGTTAACGATCAAATCATAGTGCTGCTGTACTTGCCGAGCATATTCCCACATATTAGCTAGTACTGAGTTATCGGGCAGACAAATCGGCACATCACGATTCTGAGTTTGCACGGGAACTTGTAAACTTCCTGGGATTGTAGTCACGGGAATATCAGTCAACCAAGAGCCTTCAGGAGCGACTATTTCTAGCTGATGCCCCCGACGCAGCAATTCTTGGGCTATATTTTGTAAGGTTAATTCTACTCCTCCTCCCTGTCCAGAACCCAGAGAACCTACAGAAGTAGATAAAAAAAGAATTTTTAACATTGTGGTTTAAATCTAGGGCAACTAGTTGCGTGATGGCTCAATGTGGTGAGTTGGACTTTGCTTTTTTTCTCTTAAAGTTAGATGATGGTTTTCATGGTTAAGATTGTCATCAGAACTAGAGAGCGAAGAACCTGAGTTTAATTGCTGCAAGGCTTGTGTTGCTACATAGCGAACTCGTCGATCTGAATCTTGCTGCATTTGTGTTAGTTGTTTAGTTATTGGGGCAACAAATTTATATAAGGCGGTTAAATCACGAATCGCATTAGTTCTCACTTCAGGATTTTGATCTTTGAGTAAGGCAAACAATTGATCATTAATCGGCTCGAAATGCCGATTGGTAATTTGAGTAATGGCTTTTAAAATCAAACTTTTATCCACCAAACCTGCCTGGGGCATAATTTTGGCTAAAGGCTCAATGCTTCTAGAGTCGCCTATTTTAGCCAGCTCCCAGATCGCTTTACGCTTTAAGTTGCGATCGCTATGCTGCAAATCTTTGATCAATTCTAAAACAACATCAATATAATCAGGATTAGAATCAGAATTGATTTTAATTAAACTATTCAATGCTGCTAGATTATCAGCCCCAGCTGACTCAGGTTGAGAATTTTCATGCTCAACGATGTCAGAGATTTTGGTAATCTGCTTACTATCTTGGCTAATTGGCTTTTCTCTTCCTACCGTATCCAACACAGAAGACGTTTGCGTAATGATTTCGTCCTGAGCGCATTCACTTTGATTTGTTAGGTTAGAAGCTTCTGGTTGATTGACGACAGTTAATTTGGCAGCTGACTGATGGTGTGCTGGTTTTCTAAACAGCAGCCACAGTAAATAAATAAACATTGCCGAGGTAATTGCCATAGCAGTCCATAACCAACGGCGATTGATCTCTGGCAGCGGTTCAGAATTAATTGAATTATCTGGTACTTCCGTCTGTTGCCTAGACTTTTGTTGCCATGTTTGGGCGACTAAATAGTTTTGATTTCCCGCTAGGTTAGCAGCCTGCTGATAATTGGGAAAGTTATATTTATATTTATGTTTATTTTCTGCTTCAATCCTAACTTCGGCGATCGCTAAATGATGAGCTGGATAATTATTTAGTTGAGAAGTGGCTAGATCTTGAAAGTTAGACTTTTGGACATCTAATTCTGTTGCTCTGCTGTTGTTAGTAGCTAAACTAGATAATGCAGAACAGATAAAAATAACAATAAAACGCTCATATATCATAAAGATATGGTTATTAAAAAATAATCTTTGTCATGTTTAAAGACTACTACCCTCTAGTCCTCAACAGCAATTAGCTACGAGCTAGAATCTATCAGATCGTAGCATTGAAACGAGAACAACAATCAAACTTAAGATAGCTAAATTTGAGCTAATTGTGTTCAACTTTGCTTGGGTAATAAAATCTTGGATTCAACCATAAATCCCTTTAAATTCAAACAACACACATACACATTACAAATTATAGATAGCCAATACTAATGACAGATAAATTAATCAGAGCCATAGCAGCAGACGGTGGAATTAGAGCCGTTGGCGTTATCACTACCGACTTGACGGAGGAAGCAAGACGCAGACATAAACTCTCCTATGTAGCTACGGCAGCTTTGGGCAGGTCAATGGCTTCAGGATTGCTGCTAGCCTCTAGCATGAAGAAGGAAGGTTCTCGGGTTAACATTCACGTTAAAGGAGATGGTCCTTTGGGAGCAATTTTAGCTGATGCTGGACTAGATGGTACGGTTAGAGGTTATGTCCAAAACCCTAATATTGAACTGCCGCCTAATGATTTGGGTAAGCTAGACGTAGGCAGAGCAGTAGGTCACAATGGTTACCTGCATGTAGTTCGGGACGTTGGCTATGGACAGCCGTATTCAAGTACTGTCGAGTTAGTTTCAGGAGAGGTAGGAGAAGATGTTGCTAGCTACTTGGTTACTTCCGAACAAACGCCATCGGCTTTATTAGTGGGAGTTTTTGTCGGTGAAACGGGAGTTACCGCAGCGGGAGGAATTTTATTGCAAATCATGCCCAAAGCAGCAAGAGAGCAATCTTTGGTTGATTTATTAGAGTCTCGCGTGTCTCAATTATCTGGATTTACGCCTCTGCTGCGAGAAGGCAAAACTCTCAAAGAGATCATGGGACAATTGTTAGGAGATTTAGATCTGTTTATTTTTCCCGAGTTTCATCAAGTCCGCTTTAATTGCGGCTGTTCTTTTCCCAGAGTTTTGGGCGCACTAAAAATGTTAGGCGCAGCAGAATTGCAGGACATGATTGAAAAAGATGAAGGAGCAGAAGCAATCTGCCAATTTTGTGGCGAAGTTTATCAAGCAGATGAAATGCAGCTAAACCAGTTAATCGCTGATTTGAGAAGAGAATAGAATATAGCTAAACAAGCCTGAGTAAAGTTTGGTGAATTCTATCGGTACTGTAAAACTAGCTAAAATTGACGTTAAACAGCAGCTAAATTTGAATCTCAATTAAAACTTTATCTGGTTGACACACTGACAATATATACACAATAAAATCAAGTGATAAGATGGGATACGATTTAACCTCCACCAAGGACAAACCGAAAAAGTTACTGGCATCACATCAGATAATTTATGGCGATCAATAAAGAACCACGAAACTCTGGCTCAGATGCAGTTAGCAAGACTGATGCTGAAATAAATGGTGCGAAACCACAGCATTCAGATTTAGTCTCTAGCCGTCAAGATTTTCCAGAAAATGTTTTAGTACCTGTAACTCCTCAAGCTTCTTCGCCGATGGTTAACCCAGTAAACACTACCGTTCAGTTAAAGAAAATATCTTGGTGGCAAAGATGGCAGATTTGGGGAATATTGCTGGTATTGTTTTCTGGTGGCGTTGGTTATGGTGCAACCTCGATGCTATTGAAGCTACCAAAAACTCAAAGCTGCTCTAAGGTGTTTTGGCCAGTTGCTTCTGCCTCAATTCGCCTTTATTGCGCCCAAACTGCTGCCGAAGAGAGAAATGTTGAGGGTTTATTATCTGCTATCAACTTAGTCGCCGTATTACCTAAAAATCACCCTTTAAGACCAGAAATTGACCGCAACGTTGACCGCTGGGCAACTTCTATTCTCGACATTGGCGAAGAAGAATTTCAGTCTGGAAACCTAAAACAGGCGATCGCTACGGCGAAAAGAATTCCTGCCAATGTTTCTGCTAAAGAGTTAGTCGACCAAAAAATTAATAACTGGGAAACTATTTGGTCAGAGGGGGAAGAAATCTACGAGCAGGTAGAAAACAAGCTACGGGAAGCGGATTGGAACGGTGCATTTACTTGGGCAGTGCGTCTGACTGATAGCTCAAATCAGTATTGGGCAACCACTAAGTACGAGGAAAGCATTAATAATATCAATGTTGCTCAAGAAGAAAATGCCAGCCTCAATAAAGCTCAAACTCAAGTTGCTAATGGCAACATCGATGAGCTGATTTTAGCAATTGAAAAAGCAGATGATATTGATCGTCAGAGCTATGCTTATGATCAGGCTCAGGAAATTATTGCTCAGGCAAAAGAAAAATTGGTTGCTAATATCGAGCAATTAATTGCACAGCAGAATTGGCGGGAATTACTCCAGGTAACCAGCCGTATTCCTAGCAGCTTAAAACTGCAAAAACGGAATCGAGATTGGCGAATTTTGGCCAATGCTGGATCTAGCGCCCAGTTAGATACGGTGTTTGGCATCGAAGAGGCAATTGAAGAAGCTAAAAAACTAAACCGAGGTAGTGAATACTATAGGTTAGGACAACAGCTCATTAGTCGTTGGGAATTAGAAATTGATGATGTCGCTAATTTATCAAAAGCCAGAGATCTAGCCAGAGTCGGCACAATTAATAACTTGAGGCAAGCTATCAGCCAAGCGGATTTGATTCCCAGTGGGAATCCTCGCTATAGTCAAGCGCGTCAAGAAATAGCCAAGTGGCGAGGACAGATACAAACCATTGAAGACCAACCTGTCCTAAGTCGCGCTAGAGAATTATCCTATGGTAACAGCGTTAATGCTTGGCAAAGGGCGATCGCGGAAGCTAATTTAATCTCGCCTGGCAGCCCACTTTACCCTGAAGCCCAAGAAGAAGTTAGAAGCTGGCGTGCCAATATTCAACGAGTTCAAGACCAACCAATTCTCGATGAAGCAGAATCGTTCGCCAATCTGAATAACTATGCCGCAGCTATTGAAACCGCTCGACAAATTAGCTCGGGCAGATCTCTGTATTCAGAAGCTCAAAGCAAAATTACACTTTGGCAACAAGAAATAGATGGACAAAGATATTATCGCGAAGCTACTAATTTAGCCCAACAGGGTACGCCTGAATCTCTGGCTAGGGCAATTTCAACTGCCAGACAAGCTGCTGGGAATAGCTCGGTTCGTTTTCAGGTAGTGCAAGATGTCAATGACTGGGCAGCACAAATCTTGGCTATAGCTAGACAGGCTTCTAATAGTTCTCTCGAAAGAGCGATCGCGATCGCCGAGCAAGTTCCCTCTGGTACTACTAGCTTCACTCCTGCTCAGAAAGAAATTAAAGTTTGGCAAATACAGCTCAATCCTCCTCAGCCAGAAGCCCTACCTCCTACTTTCAAGCTAGAGAAGCTTAGAAAAGAACGGGATGATGATAATTAATCAATTAATCGCTCAAGAGTAGTTTACTTTCTCAAGTCTATGCCCATTCCCTCACGTCGCACTCGCAGATCGTAATAAATTACAGCTTTAATTGCTTGCCAAAAGGGAACCATTAAGGCACTAGCCGCTAGCAAAAAGATAATATAGATTAAAATTGCGATAATTTCTAACCCGCTTACATTAGCGGAACTCTCTAATCCAGAACCAATCATCAACTGGATAATTACACTTAAAAGATTAATTCCCAGAGCGATCGGTATACTGATTAAAAAAGCGCTCAAAACCACTAGTTGAATTCGACCAACAGAGCCTTTGGTTAAATTCCAACTTCTGCTGATAGTGCTAGTGGCAGTTACATTTTCTTCAACTGCTAAGGGAAGCTCCACCAAAAATAAACGAGAAACTAGCCAAATTAACCCCCAGATCAACAATAAAAATGCAGCAATTATCAATACAATGCTTATGAACACTACTAATGCGTCATTAGAACTTTGTTCGACAATAACTCCAGTTATCACGCCAATAATGCCAAATACTATCAGATAAGCAATCATCGCCACCAAAAAAATTAGGCCAACTAATAGTCCTGCTACCAAGAAATCTCCCAGTCTCGGTTTCGTATAGCGTTGAGCGTCTGGAACTGTTTCTGGTTGTTCGGCAATTTCTCCGTAAGCCAGGCGAGAAATTAACCCCATCATGGTTAAATATTTTGCCCAGCCATACACTGGTACCAATATCCACAAATAACCAATGAAAGCTAATTGATAATAGGTGGGAAAATTATCGCGATAGATACGTAATCCAGCACTGACAACGTTACTGGCATTTAAGGGTTTCATAGTTTTGACTTGCGCGTAGCACTATATATATTTAATCAAGCAAGCACTAATAATCTCATTTAGCTTAAAAAAATTAACTTCGCAATGTTACATCAAACTTCTTAACTAAAGTATCGCGAACTTTTTGATGTACAGGATCGACATCTTGATCAGTTAAAGTGCGATCGCTTGCTTGATAAACTAAGTTAAAAGCTAAACTACGTTGTCCTTCGGGGACGTTTTTGCCTTTATATTCATCAAATACTTCTACCTTTTGTAGTAGTTTCCCTCCTGCTTTATTCATGGCTTTGGTAATTTCTGCCACAGATAAATCTAAGGGTGCAAAGAAAGCTAAATCTCGATCTGAACCTGGATAGGTGGAATAGGAATTGAATTTAGGAGTGGTAATGGCATCCCGATCTAAAACTGTTAACAGGAGACTAAAATCTAATTCAAATAGATAGACTTCGTTGTTTAAATCCCGCTTTTGCGCCAGTTGCGGATGGATTTGCCCGAAGATACCTAAAGATTTGCCTTGCAACCATAGTGCAGCAGTACGTCCTGGATGTAATCTTGGTTCATCACTGGTTGGACGATATTCGACGCTGATACCCAGATTACTAAAAACGTTTTCTAATATTCCCTTCGCATCATACCAAGTCATTGGTGTACCTTTGCCACCGTTAACCCACATACCTTGAGAGGTGATATTTCCCCCCATAATGCCTGCAACAGCATCCCTTTCTTTTAATTGTTCGTCGTCTTGGAAAAATACCCGTTCAATTTCAAAGGCATTTAATGCGCCGTTACCTTGAGACTGATTGTAGACAAAAGCATCTAGTAAACCAGAGAATAAATCAGCGCGTAAAGCAGAATATTCGGCAAACAAGGGATTAGCCAGTTTAACCTCTTTACCTGTTGGTTTAACTAAAGAATACTGCACCACTTCCGTTAAGCCGACACCGCGTAAGACAGCGCGGAGTTTATTTTTAATCGCATATTCCGCCGAAAGATAGCCAGGTTCAGTTTTATCAGGCAGAGTATCACAAAAGCGATCATAACCATAAAGACGAGCAACCTCTTCAATCAGGTCAATTTCCCGTTCTAAGTCGCGATAACGGTAAGGAGGAACTTTAACCAGCCAAGTATTTTCTTTACCTGCGACTGGCTCTAAATTACAGCCTAAAGCTCCCAAAATTGATTCCACATCGACAGCTTCAATATAACCAACACCATCTTTTTTGTTTACCGCACCCAAGATTTGATGAATTCGACTCAAACGTAATTCAATGGCATTACGACTAGCATGATCGACACGATGATCACAAATAGCTTGGGTAACAGGATGACCACCAGCCAATTCTTGCAGTAGTGCGATCGCTCTTTTACAGGCAGATTCTAATTCGACTTGGTTTACACCCCTTTCATAGCGAGTAGAGGCTTCACTGCGTAGGTTTTGAGCGCGAGATGAACGACGAATAACGACAGGATCAAACAAAGCTGCTTCTAAAACAATATTGCTAGTATTGTTATCAACTTCCGTTTCTTCACCCCCCATAACTCCCCCTAAAGCTACAGGCTTATCATTAGCGGTAATTAATAAGTTATCAGTAGTTAAATCTCGCTCTTGTTCGTCCAGAGTCTTTAACTTTTCCCCTTTCTTAGCAAAACGCACTCCAATAGTTAAATTATCGCTTCCTGCAACCTGCTGTAACTTCTCCCGATCAAAAGCGTGTAACGGTTGCCCCCATTCCAATAAAATATAGTTCGTAATATCCACCACATTATTAATCGGACGTGTTCCTGCTGCTTCCAATCGCCACTTCAACCAGTCAGGAGAAGGCGCAATTTTTACCCCTTTAATTACTGTGCCGATGTATGCAAAGCAAGCTGCTGGATCTTGAATATTAATTGCTAAAGAACTATCAGAATTAAAATTCTGTTCCTTTACTTCTGGCAATCTCACCTTAGCATCAGTTAAGGCTGCCACTTCCCTGGCAATACCCACCATACTTAAAGCATCCGCGCGATTAGCCGTAGTTGCCAAATCCAAAATGACATCATTCAAACCCAATAAAGGACGCACATCATCCCCAGGCTGAAGATTATCCTCTGCATCGGAAAGCGTTCCCTTGCGCCTATCGGCGGCGCGGGATCTTTCCTCAAAAATATATATCCCATCCGACTCCTTTTCTAAACCCAATTCCGTTAAGGAACAAATCATTCCCTGAGAAGGTTCACCCCGCAGTTTAGTTGGCTTAAGTTTCAAATCAATAGCAGGTAAATAAGTCCCTGTTGTAGCTACAGGAACAAAAATATCCGCTTTGACATTAGACGCACCACAGACAATACTCAAAGGCTCATCTGCACCAATATCTACCTTACAAACACTCAGTTTATCAGCATTGGGATGTTGCGATCGCTCAATCACTCTACCTACCACCACCCCATCAGCATTGGCACGGAGGTCGATTAATTCTTCTAATTCAAATCCTGCTATAGTTAAAATTCTCCCCAACTCTTCAGGAGATATATTGATATCGACTAATTCTTTTAACCAGTTTAGAGAGACGCGCATCGAGTCCTTAATTCTATGATTTTATTTATATTTTCCGCAAAGAATAATTTTATCGTTAAATCGTTGATTGTTGATGGTTGAGATGAAATAAGAGCGATCGCCTTAGATGTTCAACATCATCAACTATAAGAACATGACATTATCTGGGAATTACATAAATATAGCTTCTAATATTTACAACAAAGAAACAAGTATGTGTGATTTTGATCAAATCAAAAGAGGTGCGATCGCTCTATGTGTTTTACACGACTTTTAAGACAATCTACTAGAATTTTAAATAATGCTGCACGATCTTGAAATCAATATGGTTGCTACCGTTGAACAATTCATAACCGAAGAGCGATCGCGCCTTTTTAGCTATTTGTCTTGATTGTCAACTTATGGAGTGCGATCGTCTACATTAAAATTAACTATTGATAAAGCTTGTTCAACTTTATGCCAATACTTTGTTTCCATTGAACCAATAAAATTGTGAAATCTTGTTCGAGAAACCAAACGGATTTTACTGAGATTTAATCCTCTAGTCTTGTCTAATCCATTTTGAGAAGTTGCTGCGACGTTAACAATGAAAGGATAGTTTCCGGAAGTTAAAAGATGTAGTTGTATCCTGATAGAGCAGAACAGCTAATTCAAGATTTTCTTAGCCAAATTCACACCATCTTACCTGTATCCTATGTATCAACCCTAAAATCTTAATCAGATATAAAATCAGCCTTTTAACGTAATGTCAGTTTTAAATTGGCAATTTGGATCAGTTTTGTTTACAGGTGAATTAATTTACGCTATATTATCTGGATTTTAAAACGTATGACGTATGTGTTATTACAGCGATCGCTTGACCCCAGAATATTTGAATTATTTACACACTTGCTATGCAACACCAGATTTTTGGGGAACAATAAAGTTAAATATAATCAGCCTCAAATAATTATTTTCTAAGCAATATATAGCCGACTGTTTTTGTTTCACCGTTCTTAAATTAAGATAATTTCTATGACAGCCCAACTATTAACTAATTTAACTACCACCAAAATCAATCTAGCTAAATTGCCTCGACACGTTGCTGTCATTATGGATGGCAATGGTCGCTGGGCAAAACAAAGGGGTTTACCCCGCATTGAAGGACATCGCAGAGGCGCCAAAACCCTCAAGGAAATGCTGCGCTATTGCAAAGAATTGGGCATTGAAACTTTAACTGCTTATGCCTTTTCTACTGAAAATTGGGGTCGTCCGATAGGAGAAGTCAACTTTTTAATGACCTTGTTTGAAAGGCTTTTACAAAAAGAATTAAAAGAAATGGAAGAAGAAGAAGTTAACATTAATTTTATTGGTGACTTGACTCCTTTGCCTCAGTCATTGCAACAGGAAATGCGTCGTTCCACCGAACGTACCAAGAACAATCGAGGAGTCTTTTTTAATGTGGCGATTAACTATGGTAGCCGTCACGAAATGATTAATGCCTGCCAGGCGATCGCCAAAAAAGTGCAGTGCGGAGAATTAGCAGCCGAAGCGATTAGCGAAGAGACAATTGCGCAACATCTTTATACCTCTGCTAGTTCTGATCCCGATCTACTAATTCGTACCAGCGGGGAAATGCGTCTGAGTAACTTTATGTTGTGGCAGCTAGCCTATACCGAGATATATGTTACCGACACTCTCTGGCCAGATTTTGATGCTCAACAGTTTGATCGAGCCTTGGAGTCTTTTCAACAGCGCGAGCGCCGTTTTGGCAAAGTTTAATTATTCTGCTTGCTCATAATTAACCGTGTGAGCGGGAAATCCATATCTTCAGCGTAGCAAGGTATGGATGAGAGCGAACCTAGCAACGGAGGGTTGTTACCCTTGAGGATGAGCCGACACATACTGTTTTACTATCTC
>JBHJNW010000069.1:0-26399 GCA_050330395.1 Pleurocapsa sp. | reverse complement strand
GACAGCCTTACCGTAATAGACGACGACGATTTGGGTTGCGCTTTAATCTTATTGCTGGCTTGTATAATCGCGGGCTTGATTTAGCGATCGCCTGATTCGTGCAAGAGGTCTAATGAATTGTAATTACATGGCTGACGTTCTTCTTACTGCTCTAAGGTAGCATTATTTCTTTTCTTATTTTCTTGCGCTTACCCTGCAAAAAGAATGAGATGGACAAATTAATTTGCATAAATCTTCATCAGTTCGTTCAAACCAACTCATATTTAGTTGTTTCCATTCAGATAAAGCTAACTGTGCTTTGTCTGTTAGGTTGGGTTTCCCGAAATATTGGTTCGGGAAGTAAACGCTACCAAAAAGGGCAATAAACCACACTTACAACGTCCATAATAATTCAATAAGATGATATCAAAGCGAGAAAAGAATAAGTAAAAATAAAATTTAAGGAGACAAAAATATGGCGATCATTCGTTATAATCCTTGGCAAGAAATGAACTCTTTACAACACCAGTTAAATAGAATGCTTGATGATGTTTTAACTCCAGCTTCTGTAGCTGAGTTTGGCAACTTTTCTAAAGTTCCCGCAGCCGAACTTACCGAAACTAAAGAAAACTTAGTTCTTCGATTAGAAGTACCTGGAATGCAGCCTGCCGATCTTAATATTGAAGCAACAGCAAAAAGCGTTTCAATCTCAGGAGAACGTAAGTCTGAGATCAAATCTGAAGAGGAATGTAAAACTCGCTCTGAGTTCCGCTATGGTAGTTTTCAAAGAGTAATTCCTCTACCTGCAAGAATTCAGAATACTGAAATAAAAGCCGAATATAAAGACGGTATTTTGCATTTAACCTTGCCCAAAGCCGAATCAGAAAAAAACAAAGTAGTTAAAGTCAATTTGTTAGACGAAACTAATGCTTAATTAGTTTATCTAATCTACCTAAGCAAGTTGTAATATAGCTTAAATACTACCAGCTATAGTCAATTTATCGCTGGTAGTATTTAACCAGGAAATATATTTAATTTGAGCTTAATTTATTTTTACAGCTTATGAGAACTAGTAATTTTTCGTGGTGCCGCTTAACATCGGTAATCGGTAATCGGTAATCATCAAGCTATGACAATCTGATCGTTAAGATAGTCCTGTAACTGGCGGTCATGATCGTGACTAAGATCCCCCAAGGGTAATTCATCTCTGGTAAAAGCTTTTACCTGCAATACTTCTAATTTATCTTCGGGGTCTAGTTTTCCTTCTGCTTCAACTTCTAGCAAGATAGAAATTGAATGTATTCGCGGATCGCGTTGGGGATCAGAATAAACCCCGCGCAAACGACGAATTTTAATTAGCTTCAAACCTGTTTCTTCTGTAAGCTCTCGACTAGCAGCATTAGGAATATCTTCTCCCCAATCAATCATACCTCCTGGTAAACCCCATTTGCCTGAATCGCTACGCTGGATCAAGACAATGCGTCCATCTGGCAAAACAGGGATAATTGTCGTGCCAGTGACAGGATGACGGAAGATAATACCGAGTACAGTGGAAACAAATCGCCAAGAACGACGCATAGAACTAAAGTTAAGTATTAAGGGTTAAATTCAGGTGATGAAAATGGTTAGAAAAACTAACTATTCAACTTTGAGCGAGTAAAGATTTAGCTCGAGCGATCGCCTGGTGGACTTGTTGAAAACCAGTGCCGCCATAGCTATTACGGGCAGAAACTACCTGTTGGGGTGCGATCGCTTCATAGATATCGGCTTCAAAAGCAGGGTGCAGTTGCTGCCATTCTGCTAAAGTGAGGTCTTTGAGCAATTTTTTCGCAGCTATGCTGGTTTTTACGACTTTACCTACCAAATTATAAGCCTCACGAAACGGAACGTCCTTAGACACTAAATAATCGGCAACATCAGTGGCGTTGGAAAAGTCTTCGGCAACCGCTTCTGCCAGTCGGGAGGTTTTGAATTCAATCCCTTCGTCTAATAAAATAGTCATTGCTTCTAGGCAGGCTTTAACAGTTTTTACACTATCAAAAATTCCTTCTTTATCTTCTTGTAAGTCTTTATTGTATGCCAAGGGCAAACCTTTCATAATGACCAACAAACCTTGGAGATGTCCAAAAACTCTGCCTGTTTTGCCCCGCACTAACTCAGGAATATCGGGATTTTTCTTTTGCGGCATAATGCTCGAACCTGTGGCACAAGTATCTTTTAACGTAATAAAGCTAAATTCCTGAGATGCCCAGAGGATCATTTCTTCACTCAAGCGACTAAGATGCACCATAATTAGGCTGGCTGCACAGAGAAATTCGATCGCAAAATCGCGATCGCTTACTCCATCTAGGCTATTTTCATAGATCTGCTCAAATTCTAACAATTCGGCAGTATATTGCCGATCAATGGGAAAAGTTGTTCCCGCCAGTGCGCCACAGCCCAAGGGAGAAATGTTAGTTCGTTTATAGACATCTTCTAATCTTGACCAGTCTCGTTGCGACATTTGAAAATAAGCCAAAAGATGATGAGCTAAACTTATTGGCTGCGCTCTTTGTAGGTGAGTATAGCCAGGAATAAGAGTTTCGACGTGCTGTTGGCTATGACTGAGCAAAGCTGCTTGAAATTGCCTTAAATACTGCTGGATCTGCCTAATTTCGGCTCGTAAATATAGTCTGATATCTGTTCCCACCTGATCGTTACGCGATCGCGCCGTGTGTAGCTTTTTGCCTACATCACCGACTATTTCGATCAGTCGTCTTTCTACTGCAAAATGAACATCTTCGGCTTCCACACCTGGATTAAAATTACCCTGCTGATATTCCTGGCGAATCTGTGACAAGCCTGAGACTAGCTGTTGTGCTTCTGCGTCGCTAATTATTTTAGTTTTGCCAAGCATTTTAGCATGGGCAATTGAACCAGTCAGATCGTATTCAATTAGTTCAATATCGAAACCAATGCTGGCGTTAAAAACAGCGATCGCTGGATTTAACGCCGATTCAAAGCGATCGCTCCAAGTTGTTTGCTTGCTCACAATAGAAAATAATCAATTACAGGACTAGATTATTTTAAGTCATTAGTTATTGGTTATTATTCATTAGTCACTGATCATAGATAATTACCCGGTAAAACCTTTGAAGGTGTACCCGAAAAATGTCCCAATCAACAATGCCCAAACTTGTCCTGATTCAATAAAGTTTTGCCAGGCATCGGAAATTTGCCCCAAAATATCAGGATCTTCAATTTGTTGCGCTAATAGACTAGAAATAGGTAACAGGTGGTTATGATAAAACTCAATTGTTACCTGCACCAGCTGAGCGTTTAATAATGCTTCCATAAAAATTACAATTCTATTAATTAAAACTGCAACCAATCTAATCTTGGTTGATTAAAACCGCCACTAAAAAACATTATTAAAGCTAAATTACTGAATATTAATCATTGCTCGTATTTTTCAGGCTTTATGGTAATTCTTTATCGAGCTACAAATTCTCAGCTATCTTCACTTCTCGAGTCATCTAAATATTTAGAAATAGATGGATTACTATTGCCAGTGGGCGAAGAGATTGCTCCTCGTTTCTTGTTAGAGTTAGAGATCGCCGAATTAAACCAAGACTTTAAAAACTGTTTTTGGTGGACTCCTCGTTTAATTGTGGTCGATCAATTGATTGTTGGAATGATTAGTTTTAAAAAACCACCAGATTTAAGCGGTTCAGTTGAAATTGGATATGGAATTGTCTCTTCTCAACGAAAACGAGGGTTTGCAACTCAAGCAGTTAATTTGCTAGTGAAAGAAGGATTTTCCAGAACTGAAGTTCAAATGATTGTAGCTTAAACCGTACCTTCTAATTCAGCATCTTGGAAAGTATTGCAAAAAAATCAATTTGTGCGAGACGGAAATAAGATTGACCCAGAGGATGGCGAGGTTTTAATTTGGCGCAAAATGCGCTAGCTTACTCAAGCTAACTAAGCGATCGCCAATTTGGAGAAAATAAGCAAACCATAGCGAATTGTTCTTACGAGTCAATGAGCTAGTCGATCTCCTGAATCTGCATCACGATTGAGGTCATATCATCACCACAATTCTTGTTTGCACCGCTAAACTGCTTAACCTGAACAAAAACATGATCGAGAATTTCATCTGGAGTTTCTAAGTGCTGACAAGCCCATTTAAAGCAAAGAGAGAGATTATCTTCATCAAAGCGATCGCCAACTTCATTGGCAGCATCCGTGAAGCCATCAGTATAATAAATAATGGTATCGCCTGGAGCCAGCTGTACCGTTGCATCTTCGTATTCTGATTCCATATCCAGACCGATTAGCATTCCCCAACTATCCAACTTTTCTAGTGTGTTAGTCGCTTTACGCCAGAGTAACGGTGGATTATGAGCAGCATTAGTGAAAGAAAGGGTTTGTTTTTGCGGATCGTATTCCGAATAGAACATACTCACAAAGCGATGCGAGTTTTCTAGATCAGCATACATCACCCGATTGAGATGGCGCATAATCTGTGCAGGAGAATGACGATTAAGCACTTCTGCCCGCAGCATTCCCCTAGTCATAGTCATAATTAATCCTGCGGGTACACCTTTGCCCATCACATCGCCAATCACAATACTCCAAGGAACATCAGACCCGATTTCTGGCTGACTATTTTCTAAGCGGTCATAATTAGTGGGAATAAAATCATAGTAGTCTCCGCCAACACGACTTGCAGTCTCACACTTGGCTGCGATCGATAATCCTCGAATTTGAGGACATTTACTAGGCAGCAAACGTAATTGAATTTCTGAGGCAATTTCTAATTCACGGTCTTGTCTTTCTTTGGAACGTAACTCTACCGTTAATTCATGATTAGCGATCGCTACTGCCGTCTGATCGGCTACTAACTGAGTTAATTTTCTCCTGGTGGGAGTCCAAGTATAATCCGCTTCAGTACTAAATACATAAAGGCGACCTTGTTCAATATTTTTGACCAGAATCGGCGTGCCGAAAAACTGAATTCTTGGCTCCAATTCTTGAGCAATCTTTTCATCAATAATTGCTGATAGGTCAGAAGAAGTATTAAGAGCTTTATGATGATTAATCGGTAATTGATTAATTTGGTATTTTACTCGCTCAAATACGCTGCTTACCTCTAAACCAAGTTTGCTGTCTTGGCAATGAACTTGTTCGACATGTACTTTGTTTCCTTTATACAAAATTAATACTCCCCCAATAGAATCGGTAACTCTAGCTGCCATTAAGGGAGTCAGTTCTAAAAACTGATTCAGGTTACTAAAGCTACGCAGCGCAAATCCCAAAGAGCTTAAGAGATCTTGAATTTTATTTTGTTCCCTTTGAAGATTAGCCACCAATTCTTTTAGTGCCATAACTGGGTTAGAGTTCTTCGAGTCAGACTTACCAACGCTATCATTTTCTTGAGAGGGATGGCTATGGGAAGATACGACAGTCATTGCCTCTACAAATTTAGACATTATTTTTTCAGTTCATCAGTCAAAAATATATTTAAAGTGCAGTAATGCTAAAACATCCAATTAGACAATATTAAAGCAACCTTTATATTTACCCAATTGATGACAACCCGAGCGGGGTTAATCAAAGACGGTGCTTATATTTTACTTACCGAAATATAGGTTGATTAATAATAACCTTTAATAGCTGATACGCCAACAAAATGAAGTAAAAATACTTATATTCATCGCAATACCTAACTATTTGAATTGTGTATTTGGTTTAACCATTGAGTAAAGCTTCGACAAATTCGTAGCTAGAAAATGGTCTTAAATCCTCAATACCCTCCCCTGCACCAACAAAGCGAATTGGTAAATTTAGCTGCTGAGTTACTGCTAATGCCACACCACCTTTAGCACTTCCATCCAGTTTAGTTAAAACAACGCCACTCAGTTGGGCTGCTTCGGAAAACACCTGTGCCTGGCGTAAACCATTTTGTCCCAGAGTTGCGTCTAGAACTAGTAATGATTCTACTTTGGCATTGGGTGCTTTTTTATCGATAATTCGACGGATTTTTGCCAATTCGGTCATTAAATTTTGCTTGTTTTGTAGTCTTCCTGCGGTATCGATTAAAAGCAATTCCGTATTTTTTGCTTCAGCAGCAGCGATCGCATCAAATACTACCGCAGCTGGATCGGTATTTTTGCCTGGGTTGGCAATGACCTGAGTATTAGCACGTTCTCCCCACACCTGTACCTGCTGTACCGCAGCCGCCCGAAAAGTATCGGCAGCAGCAATTAAGCAGCTATAGCCAGATTTTTGACCTAGATTGGCTAGTTTACCAATAGTAGTAGTCTTGCCTGCGCCATTTACTCCCGTTAGCAGCCAGATATTCAACTCGTCTTTTTCAGGAACAAAGGCATTATCTGCTTTACCTGCTAGGGGTTGATCGAGAATATCTTGGAGAATGGTTTTTAAATAGGCGATCGCCTGGTCTGGGGGCAAGACTTCTTGTTTTAATTTCGCTTGTAGAGTTTCGATAATATAGTCAGTAGCTTCGATACCAACATCAGTCTGGAGTAAGAGACTTTCAATCTCCATTACCGCATCATCATTTAGCGGACCTTTGCCGACAATAGATTTTAACTGATTGACTAAACCAATACGAGTCTTGCCCAATCCCTGACGCAGTTTGGTCAGCCAGCTTATTTCTTCTTCTGAGACATCTTCTGCTGTTCTACCACTCTTAGCTAGTACTTGCGATGACCAAATAAAATCTTCGTCTAATTCCGTTGACTCTATGTCTGCTGCTGATTCTGGTTGAGGAGTTTCAATTGCTGTTTCTTTGAGTTTTTCTAGACCCTGAGATTTTTGCATCCAGGCTGGAACATTCGCAATTGGTGTAGAAGTTTCCTCTGTTACTAATTCCTGATCAACAGTAATTTCTTCGGCTACTGGTTGAACGATAACTTCGTTAAGCTTCGCTAACGCCTCTTCTATGACTTCTGTTTCTGCTGCGACTGATTCAACTACGTTTTCTACGGCAACTTCTGGTGTTTCTGATGCTTCTGGTGCTGCTAATTCTGGTTTTTCTATTTCAGATGAGGTAGTTTCTTCTGAGTTTACAGCCTCTAAGCTTGATTCTGATGCCGTTTCTGCAACTTCTTCCTTAGTTAGGTCTTGACCTTTACGTTCTTGAATGTTTTTATAAGCGGCTTTCGCAAAAGCAAGGTAATCTGGTTCGGCGACATCCGTCGGCGATGATTCAGCCGATGTGGTTAATTCTGGCTCAGTTTGGGGGGATGTTACTTCAGACTGTTGCTTTGCTTTTTCGTTACGGCGAAACCAATTAAACATTGTGTAAGAGAAAATGAACCTAGTTTTATTAGTGTATCGATAATATCAAGGTTCGTTTCAAGATCAACTCTACTTTGGGTGGTAATTACACTACATTTAAACCCAGGTGCTGATGAGTAAATTCCCACAGCCTCAAAGTGCGGAGACTAAAATTAATTGTGGCGATCGCTCTTTCAACTAAAAACTGATGGGTAATGGCATTTTTTGCAACCTTGTTGAATTTAAATTTAAATTTAAAAAATAGAAATTAGCATTACCCCATCAATAGATTAATTGGACTGGACTAGGTGAATAATTACTCCTCCACTCGCCCGACTCCTGAATCGTTAATCGATATACTGTACGACTTCTTCGGTTTTGTAGCGAACCTTGTTCATAGTGGCTAGTTTATCGTCTTCGCTTCTGTAGCCAAGCGCACAAATCACTCTGGCAGCGTAGCCTTGATCTGTCAAGCCGAGTACTTGCTCAAACTTAGCGGGTATAAAGCCCTCCATCGGACAAGCATCAATGCCTAGCAAAGCGGCGCTGTAGATCAAAAATCCTAAAGCGATATAGACTTGCCTGGTAGACCAATCATCGGGCTGTAGAGGAAAAGGAGGATCTTGCAAAAATCCCTTGATCGCATTTTCGAGTCCTGACAATTGCTCTTTTGATGAGGCGCGAACTTCTACAACGCTGTCAATGTAGCGGTCTACATCACTAGCATTAACATCTTGTTTGATCGCTAAAACAACCAGATGTGAAGCATCTACTACCTGAGACTGATTCCAAGCGTGTTCCTGAAGCTGCTGGCGCAGAGCGGAATTTCGGATGACAAAAAATTTCCAGGGCTGCTGACCAAAAGAAGATGGGGCTAAAACCAGGCTTTGTTCTAAAGCATACCAGTCATCATCGTCAATTTTTTGGCTGGGGTCGAACTTTTTAGTGGCATAACGCCAGTTTAATCGTTGGATAATTTGGTCGGGAGTTAAGTCTGGATGATTCATTGAGCTAAAAGTAAATGAACATTAATTTGCACTATAAGACTTTTAACCGCTTGCTCAGCGTTTAATTTTAATTTTGAGTTGACTCTTGCGCCCTAAATATCTTTAAAAGATTGATTCAACACAACTTTGCCGATCGCCTGTCCCGATTCTAGATGAGCATGAGCAGCCGCCACTTCAGAGAAGGTAAAAGTTTGAGGATCTAAAAGTGGACGTATTTGTCCTCGCTCAATTAACTCAGCTAGTTTGACTAGAATCTTGCCATGATGAGCGCGGTTAGTGCCCGACAGCATTGGTAGAAGCATATAAACCAAATGCAAAGTTAGCCCTTTAGCGTGCATCAGGCTCAAATCCTGTTGGGATGTAGAAACTGTCGATACTACTGTGCCATTTAGCTTTACTGCTTGGAAAGCATTTTGTAGATTATCATTACCTACGGTGTCGAAAACAAGATCGAAGCCTCTACCGTCAGTATATTGGGCGACAAATTTGTCTACCGCAGTATCATTATAATTAATCGCCACATCTGCCCCTAGAGAAACAGCGATCGCCGCTTTTTCTGAACTAGAAACGGTAGCATATACTTCTGCCCCAGCCCATTTTGCTAACTGTACTCCCAGATGACCAACTCCTCCAGTACCACCATAAACTAAAACTTTTGGACCAGATTGTATCTGGGCGCGATCAATTAGTCCTTCCCAAGCGGTAATAGACACTAAGGGTAATGCTGCTGCTTCCGCCATGGTTAAAGACTTGGGTTTGTGGGCAATTAAATTGCTATCCGCCAGCATATATTCTGCTAAAGCACCGCCTGTTCCTTTGACACCACCCGCACAGCCATATATTTCATCGCCAACCTTAAAAGCATTGACGTTACTTCCTACTGCTTCAATAACTCCCGCTACATCTCCATGCAAAACGGCAGGAAAATCTGGAGTAATATCAGCTATAAAACCTCGACGTATTTTAGTATCTACTGGGTTAACACTAGTTGCTGCAACTTTTATGAGTACATGATCGGGTAATAATTCAGGCTTAGGTAAATCTGCTATTTGGAAACTATCTGGTGCGCCAAAATGTTCAATGACAAATGCTTTCATGGTTAATATTTTTGTTAAAACGTTATGTTTCTTATTAATCTTGAATCCCAAACCAAGTCTACTTTTTACCCACAACATCTCGAATACGATAAATTGGTCTTCTTTGAGATTCGTGATAGGTACGCATCAACAGTTCAGTAACTAAGCCAAAGCAGAATAGATTGACTCCAGTAATAATTAACAAAACTGCCAGGATCAGTAAAGGGCGATCGCCGATATTCTGATTAAAAAATAGTTTAACAACAGTCAGGTATATTCCCATGGCAATACCTGTGACTAAAGAAATTACTCCTCCCAAACCAAAGACGTGCATCGGACGAGTTAAAAACTTCTTCATAAAGTAGACGGTCAATAAGTCCATGACAACTCTAATAGTCCTGCCCAAGCCATATTTACTTTGACCAAAGCGTCTTGCATGATGACGTACAGGTACTTCAGTAATTCTCGCGCCTTCAATATAGGCTAAAGCTGGTAAAAAGCGATGCAGTTCACCATATAGGTTCATATCGGCAATTAATTCGGCACGATATGCCTTGAGAGAACAACCATAGTCGTGTAGTTTTACCCCTGTTACTCTGGCGATTATCGCATTCGCAATCTTAGATGGTAACAATCTAGTTAATGCGGCATCCTGTCTTTTTCGGCGCCAGCCACTTACTAAATCGTAGCCTTCATCTAATTTAGCCAACAGCATCGGAATATCAGCAGGATCGTTTTGCAAGTCTCCATCTAGAGTTACAATTACTTTGCCGGCAGCCAATTCAAATCCCGCAGCCATGGCAGGAGTTTGTCCATAGTTACGACGCAGAATAACCGCCTTGAGATCTACCCTACTGTTAGCAAGATTGGTTAATACTTGTGTTGAGTCATCTTTTGACCCGTCGTCCACGCAGATAATTTCATAGTTTAAATTTGTTGCCGCTACAGCATCAGCGATCGCCTGTACTAAAGTTTCAATGCTTTCGGCTTCGTTATAGATTGGCACAACTACTGATAAGTCTAGCTGAGGCGAATCTAGAACTGATAACAAGAGACGGTTTTCTAAGGATGAAGATGACATAACTACATAACACAATCAAGAAGTGAGCGGAACTTAATCAAACTACAGTTCTATCTAAAAATAGTACTGTTTTGTATTGAACTAGATTATCTAGTATTAAATATCGCTTGTCACTATATTGGATATTGACTTGATTTGTTAGAAACGCAACGCTTGGGTTTTTTGGCAAAAGATTTTAACGGACAGAAGATTTTTCGGTATTTAACTAAAGAAAATGAACAAAATTAGCTCAAGAATCAACTTTGCTGTTTTCTCATCGTATCTAAAAAAGCAAAAACTGCTGGGCTGTGGAGGGCATTTTTGACAATTGCGGCTTTAATTACTCTTTCTAAAGGAATTGGTAAAGAATATACTTTAAGCTCAGCAGGAATAGGTTGAGCAGCCAGTCGAGGCATAATTGCAGCACCTAATCCTTGCATTGCCATACTGGTGATCGTTGAGTCTTCGCGCATCTCATAAGCGATATTTACTGATGCTTCTGAACGCTGTAAATATTTACGAATCGTTGCCGAACAACTTTCAATACCTGAGAGAATTAAAGGATATGTTGCCAACTTTTTCCAGGTAAGTTTGGTTTGGCTCACATCTAAGCTGTGGGATAACAAAACCACATATTCGTCTCGGTAAATCTCCCAAGTTTCCAACTCTTGAGAACAAGGTAAATCAATTAAACCAATATCAGCTTTGCCTGAACGCAAAATATTTTCAATCTCAATATGTTCGTCAGCTTCGGTAACACTGACGGTAATTAAAGGAAATTGACTACGAAACTGAGCAATTAATGCAGGTAAGATATGAGTTGCTGCACTACGAAAAGAGACTAGTCTGACGTTTCCTCCTTTTAAACCTTTAGCCCGATTGGCTTCTGTTGCCATCTTCTGCAACAAATCTAAGATCTGTCTGGCTGGCAAGATTAACTGTTCTCCCACAGAAGTAAGATCTGCACCATTACGCCCTCGATGAAATAAGTTTACCCCCAACTCTGCTTCTAAAGTTGCGATCGCATGACTTACGGCTGACTGGGAAATTTCTAGATTTAAAGCAGCCTCACTAAAATTGTGATAATCTGCCACTGCCACTAGGATTCGTAGCTGTGAGATTTTCAGTTTATATGGATCGATCGCACTCATAAATCTAATTATCAATCTTGGCGAGATATCTCAGTCGAATATGTAACCTGCATTAGCGATCTTATCTTTTTACAAAATATTCTACAGCCTATTGAAGATGCAATATTTAACTATTAATTTTACTCATACTTACCATGTTTATTTTGTTTTGTAGATCACAAGTTAAATAGTTACAGTTTATTTAATGCAATAAACAAGTTGATCAACAACAATAAACGAGAGAGACATATGAAAATTATCCTACAGACAGAAGCCAAAACCATTAGCGATCGCGAGTTATTGGAAAACCAGCAATATTTAATTGGTTTGATTAATAAAATACCTGGTCTTTCTACCAGTTCTAATTCTAATTTGCGTCAACAAGTAAAAAGTAGAAATAGCAAAACTGCATCCTAATTGTTTTGGTCAAATAAGCCTTAACTACTCAACATAGCTTTAAATAGCGAGGTGACAACTATGAAAATAATTAATTCAATCAGCAAGTTTTGGCAAAAATTAGTCAGCAGTTTGATTACTCAAAGACATGAGCCACAGATCGAACAAAAGCACGATCAAGATGGCAATTTATATTGGCAAGCCTATGATTTTGCCACCAATAAATCCTACACTTTCATTTCCGAACATGATGTTAGAGTCTGGATCGAAGATCGTTATCATTGCTGTTAATTTAATTTTCCGCTCGCTAAAAAGATCACTAAAAATAAATTAAAAAGTCATGAATTACTCTCAATCTAATCTGGATTCAAACGCAGACAATAAAATCCTGCTCTGGGTCAATCAATTTTGGCGGTTTAGCCTTTTTTATGGAGATTATCTAGAAAGTTTGCATTCTAAAAAATAGTTTCTTAATTGAGATTATTTTTTAGAATGCAAGGTAGCAAGCTAAGTGAAAACCCTTTGACAACTAAACTAAATATTTGATAATTGGCGATCGCTATTTAAGAACTATCTCCCTCTGCTAGATCAGAACAAATCACCCATGGCAGGAATGTTGATTAACTAACTTCACCTGGCTAAAATATTTTTTATGTAAAGTAACTGATTAAAGCAACAATAAGACAGTATAGCTAAAAGCTCCCAAGGCAAAAAAACCAAATCTACTTTGACGTTCTTGGGGTAGCTCTTCTTTTAGTATATTTAGAATAATTCCTCCTGCTAAGAAAGCAAATAAAGCTGAGATGACTGCTGCGGAAATATTGCTACCCCAACCAATGACTGAACCGATAATAATGGCTGCTGCTAAAATCCAGCGTCCACTCCGACGGTAAGTGCTTTGGTGAGCTTGATTTAAGCCATAGTCATTGACAATAAAATGCAATCCCATAGCGATCGCATAAATAAATAGACTTTTCAACCCTGATGATTCTTCACGATGAAATAATAAATAGCCAATTAAAGCATTATAAAAGCCAAATGAAGCTATATGTAGCCAATAGATATGCGCTTCAACTCCCTCCCCCTCGGTTTCAGTTTGTGACTGAGTTACCATTTTCTCTAGCCCATAAAATACCGCCAAACCAATCAAAGCCATCAAATAAACATGGTGTTCGATAAAGCTAAAAATTTCTGACTCAGCTAAAACCTCTTGCCGTTCGTTTAGATCGGGCAACAAATGGACAAAAACATAAGCTACAGAAACACCGCTAGCCAATGATAGCCATTGGCTGCGAGGAATTATATCCAGAAATTTTAGCTTGCCAGCATAAAAGTGGATCAAAGCTAATCCGAAAGCGCAAATTGACGTATAAATTGTATAAATTAGGTTAGTTGAAACAGGTTCGGCAAAATTTGATTGAGCTAATAGCATAAGTTTTTAAAATGGGTTCAATGGCAATTGCTTCAGTTTTACCGCCTTGAGCGTATAGTTTTGATGATTGACAGCAACCAATTTGGGTTAAGCTAACCTTGATCTAATCTGGCTAACTCTTCAATCCACGCTCGATCAAACTATTTAAATACAATCACAAGCAATAATTTTTAACATATAGCTGCTTTCAATCTTACCTGTAGTTAACTCCCGTTAAGTTGTCTGATGCTCGTTCGATTTAGCTCTTTTGTGCCAAAAGTGAGATAACAAAGCTAAGGTGAGTTCAAGATAATCAGTAAGAAATGAGCGAAACTTGCTAAACTAATCATTACCTTGCAAAGTTTCTTCGCCGACGAATCAGTTAGATGAATGGAGAGGAGACAAATTCATTCTTTTAGTCTGAAAGTCGGGAAACAGAATTAATCTCCTCATTCTTAGCATACTAAGTCTCAATCAAGATAACTATGTCAATTATTCACGGCAGTTGGATCGTTAATTCGGGTCAAGACTATTTTTTTGTTTGGGGACAAGCTTGGCGTTCTTTGGTCAACGAAACCTTCTCGCTTAATAAATCAGGAGACTTTATTCATCCCTTTAATTTGTCACATCCAGAATTACTCGCTCTGTTTCAAAGCCATGAATTGGACGTTGCTAAATTATTAGACGAAAGCAAATGGCAAGTACAGCTGGTAGGGATGCCAACGATTGTGACTGGTACAGCAGAGACTAAGAAAGTACAGCCGGTTTTTGCGGGAAATGCCGTGGAAGATGAATCAAAATTAGACCTTTATCTTTGGGAAGTGCAGGGATTCCGCTTAACTCCTGGGGAAACGATTAATTTATTGCAGATATTATCTCTGAGTTCTTTACAGAAGAATGCTGATTATTTAGCGGGGGATATTCGTTTTTGGTCGCACATATATCGTTGGGCATTAGATTTAATCGTCAGACAAAAGTTTTTGCCAGGAATAGAGGTGCAAAGATCGCGCCAAACCAATAGCTATAGAAGCGTTTGGCAACCTGTAATTGATAGTGAGGTTGATCGGGTGCGATTAGCTAAATTTATTCAGGCTTTACCCGAAGCTTGTTTGGCTTATCTTGATGCAGAGGAGTCAGAAGCAGACACTACGGACGAAGATCTATTGTTGCGATCGCTCTCGTTAATTGTAGATGCTAGGTTACGCACCTGGATCGATTACAATCCCAATGGCTTTAAAGATCTTAGCGTTGAACCTTGGTTGAGATCGCTTAGCTCATCTCCAGTATTAGAGGCAGATCCCAAAAACGCTAATCGCTTAACTAATGCTCTGTATAGCTGGACATTGCCGATCAGCGAGTATATAGTCAATCGCCAAAACGATCTCGGCTTGAATCGTTATCGAGTTTGTTTTGCCCTAACCCCACCAGTTGAAGCAGCAGCAGGTGATCAACAACCAGATTGGTCTTTAAATTATTATCTGCAAGCCTTAGATAATCCAGACTTTGTAGTTGATGCAGGGACAATTTGGCGATGTTCCGCCGAATTTTTGAATATTGGCGATCGCACCATTGAAAACCCCCAGGAAACACTATTAAAAGGTTTGGGTTTGGCAACTCGGATTTACGATCCGATTCGAGCCAGTTTGAACCGCAGTCAGCCAGTTAGTTGTGTTCTTGATCCGATTCAAGTATACGAATTTATTCGGGCGATCGCTTGGCAGCTAAAGGATAATGGTTTGGGGGTAATTATGCCTCCTGGCTTAAGCGATAACAACGAACAGAGATTGGGCATTAAGATGACGGCTAGCGTGCCGCAAAAGAAAGGAGAGCGTTTAAGTCTGCAAAGTATGTTGAAATACAAATTAGAGATTGCCGTAGGCGATCGCACTGTTTCTAAACGCGACTTTAAAAAGCTACTGGCGCAAAAATCACCCATAGTCGAAATAGACGGACAGTGGATTGCGCTGCAACCTGCGGATGTAAGGGCTGCCCAAGCAGTATTGGATCAATCGAACGCTCGGCTAGATTTATCTGTAGAAGACGCTCTGCGTTTATCCACAGGAGACACGACAACCTTAGCTAAGCTGCCCGTAGTTAAATTTGAACCCACAGGAGTATTAGCAGGTTTACTGGATAATTTGACTGATGATAAAGCCGTTGAACCTGTCCAGCAGATCGCCGACTTTGAGGGAGAATTACGTCCCTATCAGGCAAAAGGTGTCGGCTGGCTATCTTTTTTAGAAACCTGGGGATTAGGTGCTTGTCTGGCGGATGATATGGGTTTGGGCAAAACAATCCAGCTAATTGCTTTTTTGCTTAACCTGAAACAACAAGATCTATTAACTAAGCCTACCTTGTTAGTTTGTCCGACTTCGGTCATTAATAATTGGGAACGAGAAGTTAAAAAATTTGCGCCTAAATTAAATGTCTTAGTTCATCACGGCGATAAACGCAAACAAGGCAAAACTTTTGCGCAACAGGTTGCAGATAAACAGTTGATAATTACCAGCTATTCTTTAGTCCATCGCGATCTAAAAACCTTATCGGGGATTGAATGGCAGGGAATAGTTTTAGACGAAGCACAAAACATTAAAAACCCGGCGGCAAAACAATCTCAGGCAGTAAGAGAGATTGCCGCTGGCTTTCGTATTGTCTTAACAGGTACTCCTGTAGAAAACCGCCTGACTGAACTGTGGTCGATTTTAGATTTCCTCAATCCAGGGTTTTTGGGCAATCGCAACTTCTTCCAAAAGAGATTTGCTGCACCTATCGAAAAGTACGGCGATCGCGAGTCGTTAAATATTCTTCGTTCTCTAACCCAGCCATTTATTCTCCGTCGGTTAAAAACCGATAAAAATATTATTCAAGACTTGCCAGAAAAGCAGGAAATGAATGTCTTTTGTGGTCTTTCAGCCGAACAGGCGGAACTATATCAGCAGCTAGTTGATTACTCTCTAGCAGAAATTGAAGATTCCGAAGGTATCAAACGCCGTGGTCTAATTCTGACTTTATTGTTGCGTCTCAAACAGCTTTGCAACCATCCAGAGTTACTTAGCGACACCAAAGCTAAGGATCTGCAATTAGATGTCGATAAATTTGGCGATCGCTCAGGTAAATTACTCCGTTTGGCAGAAATGTTGGAAGAAATTGTCGATGAAGGCGATCGCGCTTTGATCTTTACCCAGTTTTCTGAGTGGGGCAACATGCTCAAGCCTTATCTACAAGAGAAGCTAAAAGGAGAAGTTCTATTTTTATATGGTTCTACCCGTCGCGAAGCCAGACAAGAAATGGTAGATCGTTTTCAAAATGAACCTAATGGTCCCAGAATATTTATTCTCTCCCTGAAAGCTGGAGGAACAGGACTGAACTTAACTAGAGCCAATCACGTTTTCCACGTTGATCGCTGGTGGAATCCTGCGGTCGAAAATCAAGCAACAGATCGAGCGTTTAGGATCGGACAAAAACGCAACGTTCAGGTACACAAGTTTGTTTGCACAGGTACACTCGAAGAACGGATTAACGATATTATTGAGAGCAAAAAAGAACTAGCCGAACAAACCGTCAATGCAGGAGAACAGTGGTTAACCGATTTAGATACTGGCAGCTTACGTAACTTGTTGTTATTAGATCGTGATGCGATTATTGATGACTAGTACCGCTACGCGGAAGTCAGAAGTCAGGAGTCAGAAGTCAGGAGTTGTTAATCTTAAAGCTTGTAGGTTTTTTAAATGGTTGCTTTACTTACGCCTACGATCATTAGATGAAATAAAGAAAGAAAATGAAATGCGATCATAAATTGCTCTAACAGATTGTATCGGCTTCTTTTTGGTGCTGGCACCAGATTCAGCACCAAAATTGAGTATTAAATAAAAGCACTGTTAACCAAGTCAATTAGGTCAACAGTACAAATTATGAGCGGCAAATTATCAGCGACTTGTTGCTTACTGCGTTTTTCAGTTGGGTAAATATACAACAATTGAAGTTACAAAAGCTAAAAGCTCAAAACTATTCGATCATCAATCTAGTTGATTCAATTAAACACTGCTGTAAGTTTCCTGGTAACCTATTTAGATTTATAGTTGCTATCTATCCAGCACTGAGGAAGATCTTCGCCCGAAGGAAAAATCAAATCAGATTTCTTAACTGGTTCGGGAGGCTGTTCGTTTTGTCCTTCCTGAACTTGCACCATTACTTCTTCTTTAAAAGGATCGATTAAATCAATGACTTCAGCAATTTCCACCAAGGCATCATCTTCTTTGCTTTTTAATAGCATTAGTAATTTCCTACCTATGTTGATACTTTGAATAAATTTAGTTTCTATTCAAAAGTACGATTAATCTAAGGCTGTTTCCATCTGACCAAAGACTTATTTTCTGGTCATAGACAGCATTTAATCGTTAATCCATCGCCAAAGCGGATGTTTTTTGCCTGTTGCCTGAATTTTTTTGACTTGTTTTGCTAGTTGACGCTGTTCCTCAGCAGGTAAACCCCAAATAATATTGCGGCTTTGCCAAACTAAAACCGAAATAGTAACGCCGACGCAAAAAGCTAGACAAAGAGTCGGCAAAAAATTGAAGTGAAATCCATAGTAAACTGCTGCCCAAGTAAAGTAATCAAACACCAGGGCAATTTCTTCTTTTAAATTCCAAAACGCATAAGATCCCAAAGTTAGCCAGCTAACCAAAACAAACAACCAGCGACCATAAACTGTTAGTCGATGTAATTTGGTTACCTTATGTTCCAAATCAGATTTAAATTTAGTCACTTTGCTTTACTTTTGAGGGCGGGAAAACGTTCGCGCTTAATTCTTATTCCGATGCTGGTAGGTCAGATATGATTGACTTTCTGCCTTTTCTATTTCTCCACCAAGCTAGCAGAGTACTGGCAACAAAGATACTTGAGTATGCTCCCAGAGTAAAGCCCACAATCAAAGCCAAGGCAAAGAATTTTAAGGTTTGTCCACCAAAGAGAAATATACCTAATAGCGGTAGCAAAGTAGTCAAAGTGGTGTTGATTGAGCGCCCTAAAGTCTGATTGACGGCACTATCAACTACCGCATTAATTGATTGTTCTGGATGGGCAGCTAAATTTTCACGGATGCGATCGTAAATTACTACGGTGTCGTTAACTGAGAAACCAACAATAGTCAGCAATGCCACTAAGAACAAACTGTCTGCCTCTACGCCAATAGTTAGACCAAGCAGGGAAAATACCCCGGCGGTGATTAGCACATCATGAAACAAAGCAGCGATCGCAAATAGAGCATAATCAAGCTGAAAACGAATACTGAGATAGACAATAATGCCAAAAAACGCCACTAATAAGGCTAAAATGCCTGAGACAAAAAGTTCTTCACCAATGGTTGGTCCTACGGAATCAATTTGGGCGCTTTGGCGATCAATTGTGCCGATCGCCTCACTGATTGAACTAAGTAATTGGCTACGGCGATCGCCGTCTAAGTTTTCTGTGCGTACCGAAAGAATTTGTTGCTCATCTCCTAATAGCTGAATAGTACCGCTGCCTAATCCTTGTGCTTCTAGAACTTCTCGTACCTCAGCTGTATCTATCGGCTGATCGCAGTTACCTGCAATGGAACAATCTCTGGCGATTTGAAGACGAGTACCGCCGATAAAGTCAAGACCTGGACGGACAGGTGCATTTAAACTGGTCCAGGAAAAAATCATGATGGCAATACTGGCGACTATTGCCGTTCCCGAAATGATCCACCATAAACCTTGCTTTTTAGTAACACTAAATTTCATTGCTTGATTACTGATTATTAATTTATTAATTAAATTACTGATTGCTAGGGACTGAGTTTAGATTAGGACAGAATAATTCTGGTTTTTGTCTGACTTTCGGATTGCTAAGTACTACTAATAGCATGAGAGTACGGCTACAGGTAATAGCAGTAAACATACTAACCACGACCCCGATTAGAAGAGTGATGGCAAAACCTTTAACCAGTCCCGAACCAAGCCATAAAAGAGCTAAACAGGCGATCGCCGTGGTTACGTTACTATCTAAAATACTGGAAAAGGCGCGAAAGAAACCTGATTCTACCGAGCGATAGAGGGTTTTTCCTGAGCGCAATTCTTCTCTAGTGCGCTCAAAAATTAGCACGTTAGCATCCACCGCCATGCCGATACTGAGGATAAAGCCAGCAATTCCTGGCAAAGTTAGGGTAACTCCGACTAAAGCATAACAAGCCATAGTGAGCAAACCATAAACAATTAAAGCGACATCGGCAATAACTCCTGGTAGGCGATAGTAAAGCACCATGAATATTAATACCAAGATCAACCCGACACTGCCAGCAATGACACTGCGGCGAATGCTATCTTGACCTAAAGTCGCCCCGACAGTACGGTTTTCCACTACAGCAACAGGAAAAGGTAAAGAACCGCCTTTGATTTGAATTGCTAAGTCTCTTGCTCCTTCTAAATCGAAGTTGCCTGTAATGACCGCTCGACCTCCTGAAATCCCCGTATCGGCAAATTCTGGACCAACTACGGGAGAGCTAATTAACTCATTATCGAGGAAAATCCCAATACTACGACCAGTGCCTGCCAGATTTCTGGTCAACTCAGCAAATCTTTTGCCACCAACGTCATCAAAATTAATTGCTACTTCCCAACGGTTGCCTGTAGCATCGGGTTGAGGACGAGCATCAGTCAGATTTGTCCCAGTTAAACCAGCCGATTCAAACAAGCCAGCGATCGCTTGACTGGATTTTTGCAGAGATGTTTGAGCTTCTGCTATTTTTGCTTGATTTTCTGACTTTAAATCCTCCTGATTAAGGATAGCTAGTTCTACTTCTCTTTGTTGTCTGACCTGAGATTCGGCTATAAACTCGCCTTCTGTACCTTGCTTTTGCTGCTTAAATTCTAATTTAGCTGTTCCTTTTAAGCGTCTTTCGGCTTCTTCTGGTTGGCTTTCTCCTGGTAGCTGAATCAGGATCTTATTTTCCCCGATCGTTTGCACCGTGGTTTCGGAAACACCAAATTCATTAATGCGATTTTCTAAAACCCTCTGCACTGCCTGAACATCTTCGACAGTCGGATTAACGTCAGGCTGTTCTTGGGTAGGATTGACCTGAATAGTCAACTGCGCTCCTCCTCTAAGATCTAGCCCTAACTGTGGGGGAATCGTCGTCAGGATGGCGATCGCTGCTGCCACCAGTGCCAAAATTAAAATAATATACGCTCTTTGTTTTTGCATTTACTATCACCTGCGTTAGTTTTATTTATATAAAACACTTTCTACATATAACTATAGCTCTTCACTTAAATGCTAAAATCGACTTCTTGGCAATATGGCGGGGCAATCAATTAATCTGATCGTCTTGTAGATCCAAAAAACCATGCATAATACATATATGTAGACTATTAATGACTAATCTCAGCGTCAATCTTAATAAAGTGGCATTAATTAGAAACACGCGTAATATTGGTATCCCCAGTATTACCAAGATGGCAAAAATCTGTATTGATGCTGGTGCTAAAGGAATCACGGTACATCCTCGTCCCGATCAAAGACATATTAGACCAAAAGACGTTGATGACTTATTAGATGTAGTAACTTCTGTAGAATTTAATATTGAAGGAAATCCTTTAGAAGTATCTTTTATGGAGATTGTGCGCCGAGTCAAGCCTACTCAATGTACTCTGGTGCCTGATGCACCTGATACCTTTACCTCAGATAGCGGCTGGGACTTGACCAAAGATCGAGAGCGTTTAATTCCCCTTATTCAAGAGTTACAAGATCTTGGTAGCCGAGTCAGCTTGTTCATGGATGCAGATGTAGAACAGATTAGTCTGGTTCCTGCTACTGGTGCCGAGAGAATTGAACTTTATACTGAACCCTACGCCACTGCCTACCGAGAAAACCAAGGTTTGGAGTCTACTTGGCAACAGTTTGCCGATGCAGCTAAAACAGCCCAAGAGTTAGGACTAGGAGTTAATGCAGGACACGATCTCAATCTGGATAATTTACCGAAATTTTGTACCATTCCAGGCATTTTGGAAGTATCAATTGGTCACGCTTTGACCGCCGAAGCCTTGGAAATGGGTTTTTCACAAACCGTCAAGGAATATATCAAGATTTTAGAGAAATCTTCTTGATGCTTGACTATTGCCACAGTTAACAAATTAATTATTTAACTCAGCTTAAACTAAGAGATGTTTAATGTAAGGCTATTGACGGCAAAAATCTCACTCAATATAACTGATGAAAACAGCTGAATCTAGCCAACCAGTAAAATTAACCGAGTTGGCATGGGTCTTTTTTAAACTAGGTAGCGTCGCTTTTGGTGGACCTATTGCCCATATTGCGATGATGGAAGAGGAGATTGTTCACCGTCGTCGCTGGATTACCTCAGAAAAGCTGTTAGATTTGTTAGGGGTAACTAGCTTAATTCCTGGTCCTAATTCTACGGAATTGGCAATTCATATCGGTTATGAACGAGCTGGCTGGAAAGGACTATTTATAGCTGGTTTTTGCTTTATCTTACCAGCAATGACTATAGTTTGGATTCTGGCTGCAATATACGTTCAATATCAAACTCTACCTCAATTGGAAGGTTTACTTTACGGCATCAAACCTTTAATCGCCATTATTATTGTCAAAGCATTATGGAAGCTGGGCAAAAAGGCAGTCAAAGATATTCCTACAGCGATCGCAGGGGTGGCGGTAATTATTGCTTTCTTTGCAGGGGTTAACGAAATTTTGTTACTGTTCTTAGCAGGATTAGGAGTATTATTAATTAAAAACTTTGACCGCATTAACGGCGCGACAGGCATAACTCTTGTGGCGATCGCTGAAGTAGATGCTCAAATAAACAGCTCACTTAAAGATCCATCTCCTCACGGATGGGGGAGTGTGTTTCTCTTTTTTTTGAAAGTTGGTTCGGTTTTGTATGGTAGTGGCTATGTACTGCTAGCTTTTTTGCAAAGAGACTTAGTCGAACGATCTCAGTGGCTAACTTCTCAACAACTTTTAGACGCTGTAGCGATCGGACAGGTAACTCCAGGCCCTGTATTTACCACCGCTACTTTTGTTGGTTATCTATTAGCAGGCAACACAGGCGCGATCGCTGCGACAATCGGCATTTTTTTACCATCCTTTGTCTTGGTTGGTTTGATTAATCCTTGGATTGATCAATTAAGACAGTCTGTTTGGTTGAGTCATTTTTTAGATGGGGTTAATGCTGCGTCTCTAGGATTAATGGCAGCCGTTACCTATACCCTGGCGCGGACGGCGATTGTCGATTGGTTTACCTGGTTGTTGTTGCTCTTAGGCGCGATCGCCTTATTTAGATTTCAAATTAGTGCGGCGTGGTTAATTATTTTTGGGGGAGTAGCAGGTTTAATCTGGCAATTGGTGGGGTGATAGTTAAAAATAACGGGCAAAATAAACTTATCGTCACAAAAACCAACAAAACTTTATTGATCAGCGAGATCATTGCACAAGAATTGCACAAACACTTTGTTTAAATAAGCTTATCCAATCTTAAGATTCAGGAGAAATATTGATGTTTGACGCATTTACCAGAGTAATTTCCCAAGCTGATGCCAGAGGTGATTATCTCACTCAAAATCAGTTTGACGCTCTCAGAAATATGGTGGCAGAAAGTAATAAACGCATGGATGTGGTAAACCGCATCACTGGCAATTCTTCTGCTATTGTTGCTAACGCGGCGCGGGTTTTATTTGCCGAACAGCCTCAGTTAATTGCCCCTGGTGGCAACGCTTATACTAACCGTCGTATGGCTGCTTGTTTGCGTGATATGGAAATCATCTTACGCTATGTCACCTACGCCGCTTTTTCTGGCGATGGCAGTGTCTTGGAAGACCGTTGCTTGAATGGTTTACGTGAAACCTATGTCGCTTTAGGAGTTCCTGGTGGTTCAGTAGCAGAAGCCGTCAGCAAAATGAAAGCGGCGGCGCTTGAAATTGCCAATGACCGAAATGGAGTGACTCAAGGAGATTGCAGTTCTCTAATGTCAGAGGTATCTAGCTACTTTGATCGCGCCGCCGCCGCAGTAGGTTAATTGCTGCTAATTAAAATTCAACATTTAGTTAACCATCGTAAAAATTTATTGCCAGAGGTATTTTATCTATGAAAACTCCCATCACCGAAGCAGTATCTGCTGCTGACTCTCAAGGTCGTTTCTTAAGCAGTAGTGAGATTCAAACTGCATTTGGTCGTTTTCGCCAAGCTAATGCTAGTTTAGAAGCTGCTCAAGGATTGACCAATCAAGCAGATAGTTTAGTTAAGGGTGCTGCTCAAGCAGTTTACTCTAAATTCCCTTACACTACTACAATGCAGGGATCAAATTATGCTTCCACTCCTGAGGGGAAAGCAAAGTGCGCTCGCGACATCGGCTATTATCTACGCATGATAACTTATTGTTTAGTCGCTGGCGGTACTGGCCCGATGGATGATTATCTAATTGCGGGAGTTGCTGAAATCAACGCTACTTTTGAATTATCTCCTAGCTGGTATGTAGAAGCCCTGAAATATATTAAAGCCAATCATGGTTTAAGTGGCGATCCTGCTGTAGAAGCTAATTCTTATATCGAATACGCAATCAATGCTCTTAGCTAGATTTTTCTAGCAGCTTGGAATCGCAGATAACTATATAAGCTATAAGCTTGACTTTTTGTTTAATGGTTAACTGTAATTCCAAGCAGTTTTGGTTAATAAAGCAATAGGCAAATTTAGGAGTATAACCAGTGGCAATTACAGCAGCATCTCGCTTAGGAATCTCGGCATTTGACGATACTAATATGGTAGAACTGCGTCCTAACTGGAGCAAAGAAGAGGCCAAAATAGCGATCGCCACAGTCTATCGACAAATTTTAGGCAATGACTACTTAATGAACTCCGAACGTCTAACTAGTGCCGAATCTTTGTTGGCAAATGGTTCGATTTGCGTCCGTGAATTCGTTAGGGCAGTAGCTAAGTCAGAACTCTATAAAGCAAAATTCTTTTATAACAACTATCATCCCCGTACTATTGAATTAAATTTCAAACATTTACTTGGTCGCGCTCCCTACGATGAAGCAGAAATTGTTGAACATCTCGATTTATATCAGAACCAAGGTTTTGATGCAGATATTGATTCTTATCTTGATTCTGAAGAATATATGCAAAGCTTTGGCGACAATATTGTTCCTTTTTATCGGGGTTTTGCGACACAAACTGGACAAAAAACCGTGGGGTTTACCCGCATGTTTCAACTTTATCAAGGCTACGCCAATAGCGATCGCGCTCAAGGCAATACAGGTAGCCCTCGTTTAACCTACGATTTAGCTCGTAACATGGCAACTCCTGTGCGTAGTCCAGGTGGTAACGGTTCTCTGTCGGGGACGACTACTACCGAACAAGGTAGATTATATCGCTTGCGGGTAACTAAAGGAGGAATCGGGCGCGCTCCCCAAATACGTCGTAGTTTGCAAGAATATGTCGTTCCTTACGAACGACTCTCGACAACCCTACAAAAGCTGAATAAACAAGGTAGTCGAGTTCTGAGCATTACTAACGCTTAATCAAAAGCGATTAGCAATTAGCTTTTTTCCTTAACTCCACATCATAACTATCAATATATTCAATTTACATTTAGGAGAATAGTCAGTGGCAATTACAACAGCAGCCTCTCGTTTGGGAGTTTCTGCTTTTAGCGATCGCGAACCTCTAGAATTACGTCCCAATTGGACTCAAGCCGATGCCAAAGAAGTGATCAATAGCGTTTATCGGCAAGTTTTGGGCAACGACTATATTATGCAGTCTGAACGTTTAACAGCTACAGAATCTTTGCTGTGTAATGGATCACTCACGGTGCGTGACTTTGTGCGGGCGGTAGCCAAATCAGAACTCTATAAAACTAAATTTTTGTATGGCAATTTTCAGACTCGAGTGATTGAGCTAAACCTCAAGCATTTACTAGGAAGAGCCGCTTACGATGAATCGGAAGTAATCTATCATCTCGATCTTTATCAAACCAAAGGGTTTGAAGCCGATATTGATTCTTACATCGATTCTGATGAATATAGCGAGAGCTTTGGCGATAGTATTGTTCCCTACTACAGAGGTTTTGCAACTCAAACTGGACAAAAAACCGTCGGGTTTACCCGAATGTTCCAACTGTATCGGGGTTATGCCAACAGCGATCGCTCGCAAATAGCAGGAAAACTATCTCGCTTGGCTAAAGATCTAGCTCAAAATGATGCTTCTGCGGTAATAGCGCCTTCGGGGAGTAATGAAGGCTGGGCTTATCAAGCCTCAAGCAAAGGCAATGCTCCAGATAAAGCTTTCAGAACTGCTAATCAAGATAATCGCATCTATCGGATTGAAATATCAGCGATGAATTTACCCCGATATCCCCAAGTGCGTCGGGTTAGTCGAGCCATTTTAGTCCCTTACGATCAACTGACACCAACTCTCAAAAGAATTAGCAAAATGGGTGGAAAGGTTGCCAGCGTTACTTTAGCTTAAAGGAGAGCTTGAAAAAATGTTAGGAAAATCAACAATTGGTGGTCGCTTAAGTTCGTCATCAAACAATCGCGTTTTTGTCTATGAAGTAACAGGATTGAAGCAAAATCAAGAAAATGATCGCAATAGCTATGCTTTTCGTCACAGTAACAGTGTTTTTGTCTCTGTTCCTTACAATCGGATGAATCAAGAAATGCAGCGTATTGGTAAAATGGGGGGAACGATTGTCAGTATTCAATCTCTAGATGATTTTGAACAAACTCGGACAAATAGCCCTCAAGAAACTAAAGCCAAGCAAAAAGAAAGTGAAGTTTCTCCAGCAGATCGAGATTAATTTTGAGGGTTCAAAGTAATTGAAGGTTAGCTCGACTAATTATAGGGGCTTTTATGGATAAAGCTCCTACGAATTAATAGTTATGAATTTTGTAAGCTAAACAAGCCCTGACGGGGGGACAACCTCCAGAATCCATAGATGACAAGAGATGTACTGGTTTTAGTAATACACAGCAAATATCCAGGAAATTGACTTAATATTCAAGGGTAAAATGGCAATAATTT